>JAPWUH010000065.1 GCA_028275645.1 Caldivirga sp. | reverse complement strand
TCCAGTATCTCGCTGTACACCTCACTGCGTGGTTCGAATTGGAAGCTTGGGTCACCGTAGGTGCTTTCCATGACCAGTACATCCACGTCTGGGTAGGGTTCTGCCCCCTTAAGCAGCACACTATCCTCAACATTTATGTCGCCCGTTACCAGCACTGAACCATCCCTAAACTCCAGTAGGTACATTAGGCTACCCATAACGTGGCCTGCGTTAAGCGGCACCACACTGAAGTGGTCGAAGATTATTGGCCTATTGGGGTAGGCGACTGTCACATTAGCACCAAGCCTCATCCCCCTGAACTCCCTGAGAATCTTCAGGGTTTCGCTACTCATAATGACCCTCCTGGCCTTTGATATGTGGCCCGTGTAATGGTCGCTGTGGCCATGAGTAATGAGCACCGCATCATAGTTGCCTGAGGGGAATCTACGGGTTGGGTCAACTAGAATATGGCGTCCGCAGCACGATACCTCAATCCCACCAAATCTCTTAACTACACTAATCATTCAGTTAACCTTAATGCAGCTAGCATTTAATTACTTTACTCAGGTTTTCAAGGCTAAATAATGAGAAGTCTTCTAAGCTATCCTAGAGACTTTAAATACGCACTTTACGCATATTTAATTTTCACAGTCTTCTTAGTATTCATGGTGAGGGGTTACCTTTAACATATATGAACTATAGTGCATGCAAAGTAGGGTGTAACAGGTAGTTTCAGATTAACGTTATTTCACTTCACTAATAGTTATGGCTACTCTTCATCACTGCAGCACTTAATCCCTAGTCTCAAATTGCTGATTTAAGCCAGAAGGTGCTTCTAGTGATGCAGTGAGTCAGCACCTCTAGCTAGGCCTAACCTAGGGATAAACGAAGGGGAAGGTTACGGCAAATCCTCAATGTCAATCGACATTGAGGATTTGCTTACTCTTACTCAAGTGATCCGCCCTGGCGAATGTGTTGTTGGCTATTGTTTTTGTTCTCCTCTTTTAACTATAATATGCGTAACTTTCACCATTAAAATAACCATGATTATGCTTCACTTCTGCAGTCTGTATTGTGAAAAGAGATTAAATGCTACGATGTTTGGCATTACTGTTATTGGGCACAGGCACTCAAATAATACCCAAATTAAACAGTATTTGCTGAATAAGCACAGTCCGCATTGCGGAAACCTATAAAAGTAGCTGACTTGGATTTATTCCCGGTATGTCAGATGGAATAAAGAAGAAAATATTAGACTACCTAACCCAGAATAAGGGTAAGGAGTTGACTGTTGAGGAGATAGCCAAGGCTGTTGGTGAGCAGAGGCTTAACGTAGTTAAGGCTCAATTAACTAGACTGGCTAAGGAGGGTAGGGTTCAGAAGGTGGCTGAGGGCAAGTATAAGGTCGCCTAATGCAAATTAATTTACCTATATTTAAATAACATAGTATTTTTCAAAAACTATTCTTTACCTTTTACAGCTACTAGATTAAACCAAGCTTCCTGGCCCTCTCCACAGGGGCATAGACATTCATCCTGCGCCCCTTAGACACAAGTACTAACTCCCCCTTCCTGACCAGGTCATTCAGAACCCTAGTGGCTGCACCCATCTTAAGTCCATACTTAGACGATATGATGTAGGTGGTTACGTAATCCATACCCTTAATATCCTTGGTTATCTGATCATAAAGCTCAGCCGGCACAGTAGCCACCACCTTCTTCACAGCCTCCTCAGCTGCCTTACCCTTCCCCTTACCCTTCTTTTCAACCTGCTCCTTCTCCCTAGCCTCCCTCTTGACTAATTGGGATATTGTCGGCTTCTTCTTACCTCCCATATGCCTAATTTTAGCCAGGTTGGGTTTTATAAGTGTTTGCCACCAATGTAGGGGTGGGTGAAACTGTTTCGGTTTCCATGATAACTTATAATGCTCATTTCCACTGACGTTAGCTTTTAGGCTCAACCCCAGAACATTAATTGTGCCCCTGGGGTTCCGAGACCCACAGAGGCTGGGAACCGTGGGTGACCGTTGGGGAGCCGCTGCGGTGAGGGGGCCCAGGGAGACCGTTGAACCGAGAAACGGTAAGGTTGCCTGCGTATTAGTCATGGACATAGGTTAATTAAAGGGTACCTAACCTAGCTTCTGATGCTCTTAGCCGTTTCATCACCATCCACAGAGGCGCATGTTGCCTCGGTAAGTAGGGTTGTGTCAGCACTATTGGTTAAGGGTAAGTTCGAGAACGTGGCCATACCCATACCCAGGGAGTTGCTGGGCATAGTGGTTAAATTAGCCTTATCGTCAGGTAAGGGTGCGGTGGCCGAGTTCCTGAGGGGTAGCTTAGGTAATGCATGGATGGTGACGCACTCCCCACTAATAGACCTAATACTGACACTTTACAGGGAGTACCCATGGGTTAACTTGGTTTCAAGCGGCCCAAGCCTTAATGACCAGAGGAGGATAAGCAAGATAGCAGTGGATATGGTTACCTTAACAGCTAGGTCGGCTGTAACTGGTATTGAACTTGAGAGGTGGATTAAGCTTCATAGGCAGGCGGTCGAAACGTTGGATAAGCCTAGGAATTACCCGAGTGACTCAATAGTGGTGACGATAGGGTATGTTAGTTACGTTAAAATAAGGGGCTTGGCCGATGATGTAGTCGCCGTCGGCGAACTTAAACCAACACCAACCGAGCTATTCTACATCTATAGGGGTGATTACGACGCCACGTTTGAAAATATAGTTAAGTGGGTTGTGAGGTACCTAAGCGACATAGTCCCATCATCAAGGAACCTAACCGAGGCCTACTCATCGATAATACGCAATAGGGAGTACATGAACTTCATAAACTCGCTGCCATACTCATCAATCTGAGGTTTCCAGCGGCTTTTAACATCCCCTTAGAGTGCCCATAAATCAAGCGCACTATATAGTCTACTTATCAGTACATTAGTCCCGGACCTGGGTAATGTTTAAAAATATAGTGGGGCGACTCCCCTATGGATAAACTGGAATGGGTTGGGAATCCGGAATCCAACTTAAGGTGCTGGTGACCGATAAGGTCGATGAAAACCTAGTGAATAGGCTCCGTGGCATGGGTATGGTCGTTGACTATAAGCCCGATATACAGCGTGACGAACTCCTGAAGCTAATCGATGGCTACCACATACTTGTGGTTAGGAGTAGGACTAGGGTGGATAGGGAGGTTATTGATAGGGGTACCTCACTCAAGGTAATAGCCAGGGCGGGGGTTGGCCTCGACAACATAGATGTTGAGTACGCCTTAAAGAGGGGTCTCGTGATCGTTAATTCACCCAACGCAGCCACGTACTCGGCGGCTGAGTTAACACTAGCCCTAATGCTCATGCTGGCTAGGAATATCCACCTCCACATATTTGACGTTAAAAACGGTAAGTGGAGTAAGGGCGCCTACAGGGGGGTTGAGCTCAGGGGTAAGACGCTTGGTATAGTGGGCTTTGGTAGGATAGGTAGGGCTGTTGCGAGGTATGCGGGGGCGCTTGGCATGAGGGTTTTAGCCACCGACATTATTGATGTATCAAGGTACGCTAATGAACTTGGCGTTAAGTTGGTTAGCCTCAATGAGCTCCTTGAGCTCAGCGATGTGATAACCCTCCACGTAGCCCTAACCAAGGACACGTACCACATGATTAATGATGATAGGCTCAGGTTGATTAAGGATGGGGCGATGATAGTGAACACGAGTAGGGGTGAGGTCATAGATACCAGGGCCCTGCTCAACCACCTGGATAGGCTATGGGGTGTGGGGCTTGACGTACTTGAGCATGAACCCCCCAGGGAGGATTGGGAGTTTAAGTTGATACAGCACCCGAAGGTCATAGTGACCCCCCACATAGGGGCTGAGACCGTGGAGGCTCAGGGGAGGATTGTTGAGGAGTTGGTGGCTAACATTCAGGATGCGCTTGAGAGGGTGGGGATCCGTGGTTAAGTACCTAACCCCAGGCCCGGTTCAACTGCCGAGGAGGGTTATTGATGCCTACGCCAAGCAGCCGATGTTCCACAGGGGTAGGGAGTTTAGCGAACTGTACAGTGATGTAGTTAACCAGTTGGGTAGGGTGTTTAGAGGGTATACGGTGAGCATACTGCCGGGTACAGGTACGTTCGCCGTTGATGTCATGGTGTACAACTTCATTAAACCCGGCGATGAGGTACTGGTACCGATTAACGGGGAATTCGGGGAGAGGCTAGCCCAATCGGTAGAGTCAAGGGGTGCTGTTGTTAAGAGGATTTACGTCGAGCCTGGTGAATCGCTGTGCGACCACGTTGATGAGTTTAACATTAGGGTTAGGGCCTTGGCCATGGTTCATAATGAAACCAGCATGGGGGTTGCCAATAGGTGCATTGATGAGGTGGCTAGGCTAGTTCACGATAATGGGGGTTTAGTCCTCATTGACAGTGTATCAGGTGTACCGGCTGAGCCAGTGGGTGAGGAGGCTGACGTAGTGGCCACGGCCACGCATAAGGCGCTGCTGGCCCCACCTGGTGGTTCAATTGTGGCCTTCAAGGACCCTGGGTTGATTGTTAATTACCCGAAGCCGCCGTCAATGGACCTGGGTAATTACCTAAAGTACAGCGCCAGGCTTGAGACACCCTACACCCCACCCATCAACGTACTCTACGCCCTGAGGGAGTCTCTAAGGTACATCCTCGATGAGGTTGGGCTTGAGAGGTATGTTAGGCTTCATGAGGAGAAGGTTAGGTTCCTCTACAGTGAGCTGGGTAAGCTAGGCTTCAGGCCGGTGCCACTCAACTTAAGTTACGCCAGCAGGACAGTGACTGCCTTCTACAGTCCAATTAACCCCAGTAAGGTTGTGGATTACCTAAGGCAGAACGGCTATGTGATAAGTGGTGGCATGTGGCGCATTAGGGAGAGGAGCATAAGGATAGGGGTCATGGGTGACGTGACCCTCGACGACTTAAGGACTGTTGCCTCGCTATTAAGCAACCTGGTTGACGTCGGCTAGTACCAGTAAGTTGGGTAAAACTGGTGCTCATTAATGAAAACCCCCTTCTCGTATGCATTGCACACGCCTCTTAAGGGGCATGTTGAGCATTTTGGGGTATCCTGAATGCACACGGACCTACCCAGCCTCCATAGGTAATCGTCAAGGGCGAAGGAGTTAACCCCAGCATTCACGGAGACCAACTTCCAAGCATCCCTAACCAAGCCCCTGAGGTTAACATCCTCACTGGGCGTGAATGGTACACCACCAGTAACCATGTCGTAGTACCTCTGCTTCAGTTCAACCAACCCAAGTCTGAGGGCTAACCTGGTTAGGTGGTTGTCAACCGCAACCTGGGCGTTATCAACATCAATGAACCTGATTAATCCCCTACCATGCAGGAACTTGGCCAGTAGGAAGGTCTTCTTCTCAACTGGGTCCGTGTAGGCCGTGAAAATCCTCATCATGTCCACGAATCCCCCAGACCCAAGAAGTCTACCACCTGTGGATTTCAGTAGGCTTAGTGCCGAGCCGTTGAAAAACGACAACACCTTACGGCCTAGGTCAGAGAGCAGGAATGCCCTTACACCGTAGTCCCACACGTCACCAAGCCAATCCCTAACGTCACTAGGCTTCAATCCAGCCAATGATCTTGGGGTGAAGAAGGATGCATCACTCCTCAGCTTCTCAACACCAAGCCTCCAAAGGAGGTCTGAACCCACGTAAACCTTGCCACTGATCATCGACTTAAATTGGTGGCCGGGTACATTAAGCCTGTGGTCTATGGACACCATAGCCATGAAGTACATGACCTGGAGCTCAAGGTCAATATCCACGGGTGGGTAGTAGTCTAAGTCAGTGTAGTTATCTTGGCTAATACCCAAACTGCCGATTACCTTGGCCACCTCAAAGACCTTATCGTAAACCATCCACCCAACCTCATTACCAGCATACCCAACCTTCACTTACTACCTTCAGGCAGCCTAGTTTTTAAACCGACCTACGACTTACCGGCGGTTCCCCATTGGCGAGGCATTGCTGCTCAACACTGCATATTGACAGGGACATGACAAGTCTCGCCCTTTAGGGCGGGGTTGCCCCATTATGTGGGTTTCATAGTGATGGATTTTTTAATCCCAGTTTTTGCATGGGTTTTCGGTACTCGGGGTGGTGCCCCCCAAGAGGGGGTTTCTTGCCTTGGATGAGCAGGTGGGGCGATACCCCACTGTTTTCACCACCCCGAGGCGAAACCAATAACCCCCAAAGAGAGGGCAACGCCCAAGACCCCAGCAGTGAAAAAACCCGTCCCACTGGGACGGGAAGGGGGTCATATCGGAGACTCATGGACTATTAACCCCGCCTATGGCTTAATACCGCATCTTCACCCACGGACAGGGATCTGCAAGTTCAAAAGAATAAGGTAAACCCGGCAAGGGATGAATTGGATGGGGAAGGTGTGAAGTTACCCAAGGCTGGAGGTTTCACCGTAGGTAATTCACCTATCTTTAGCTGCTAAATAATGTTTAATAGGGTTCGTTAATACTCCGCACTGTGTCTAGTAAAAGAAGGAATATTGAACTACCCTATAGGCTTATGGACCTGTCGCCATCGGCCAGGATAATAGTGAGTTACCTTCAGTTCGAGAGCATGATCAATGGGAGACCCTACGTGACCTTCAACGACATAG
>JAPWUH010000064.1 GCA_028275645.1 Caldivirga sp. | reverse complement strand
ACCGAAGGCCGTTAAGCCAACATCCCAATCATTCTCCCTAGCAACCTCCTCAAAAAACTCCTCATCAGTCAACGTACTTTTGTTAAGCAGGAAAACATCAACATCATGAACATTCCAATCAATACCATAAGCCAGGGGAAGTACTAAACTACCCACAAGCACAAAGTCAACACCCCTCCCCCTAAACACCCTGGCAACCATTGATAAGGCCGCCACGTAAGGCTTAACACTAGGCCTACTCACATCAAGCCAACGAGACAAGCATTTTTCAACTTTTCCAAACATCATAACGGTGATAACTAATGACAAACCTTGCCCTTTAGGGCGGGGAGGGGGTCAGAACTAACCATCCCTAAGATGAACATTTAAAGATTAGGAAAAAAGGAGAAATTTGATTTTGAAGGAGGGTTGGGATTTGGTTTGTGTTTATCTTCTTCTCATTGCTATTAAGGCTGCTACTGCTGCTACCACTACTACAATGACTACTATTCCTGCGATTAGTGCTGTTGATATTACTGGTTTTGTTACGGTTACCGTGCTTACAGCCGTTGTTGTTGAGACAGCCGTAGTGGTTGCTGTGCTTGTTACTGTTGCCGTTGATGTTACCGTTGAAACAGCAGTAGTAGTCGTGGTGGCAGTAGTGGTTGATGTAGTGGTGACTGGAGTAGTGGTCGTCGTGGTTGTAGTCGTAGTTGTCGTGGTTGTTGTGACTGGTGTGTACGTTGTGTGGAAGTATGATGCAACACAAGCCTGCAACTGTGGGTCAGGATTAGGCAAACCAATTAAGACTGCCCACTTGTGGAAGTATGGGTTAGTCCAGAGGCTACCATTAATGATTGCTTGGGCTAATGGTGGAATAACACCGGGAGGTGCGAAGGCACCCATGACTATTAGGATGTTCCAGAATGGGTCGAAGCCATCCCAACCCCAACCCATAGCCCAATCGTGGAATAGTGAGTAGGCTGCCGCAGTGTACTTCGGGTTACTGTAGTTAATGCAGTCATAGGCCCACATTGGGTCAATCATGCTCTTCGGGAAGGTCTGGCCAAGCATAATCTGGCTAATCGCAACACCAGGAACCCAGTAGAGGAACCATGCATGGAATACCTTAACCAACTCGTAATACGTGTCAGTACCTGGGGTGGCGGCACTTATTGCATCCTCCCAGTTCGTTAGGTTAATGTAGCCGAATGTTGAGTTAATGCACCATGTGATGGTGTTGTTCGGTATGGGTAGGTTTGTCGTTAATGGCTTACAATATGACCCCACGATTAAATCAGTACCAGGCTTAAAGATTGGGTAGGCCCAAGGTGTAATGGTACCATTAGCACACCAACCACCTAGGTACAATGCACCGGCTGTATACTGTGCTTCATCGTAGTATATCCATAATTGATTAATACCACCCTTATTAGCGCCGGCAAACATCCAATCACCCCTAGCCTCCATATCACATGGCCAAAGTTGGTCCCAAAGACCCGTCTCTAGAACCTCCATCTTAGTTGGTATGCCAAATTCACTCAATTGTAATGTAACAGCCTGTGTAACGACTGGCCACCAACCAGTACCACTCATATACACCGTAAGCTTTAACGGCGTCCCGTTTGGTAAGTACCATTGACCATTCTTGTAGTATAAGCCGGCGGACTCAAGCAATTTAGCTGCATAGGTCCAGTTGGGTTGAGTAAAGTTTATGACCGACATCTCCCTAATGTCCTTAGGGTAAGTTAACCAGAAGCCAGGAACAATATCAGGTTCAGGAGCTGGAACGTTAATAAACACCGGCTTAGTGTATTGAATGGTGGTCCAGGCTAGGGCAGCCGCAGTCCTATTAATAATGTATAAGAGAGCCTCCCTGACCTGCGGTATGTTGAATGGGTAGAATGTCCCCACTGAGAAGCTTAGTATTGATATGTCTGGGATTAGTATTGTTCCGTAACCACCCTTAGCTAATGTTGCAGCGTAGGTTGGTGTTGGGTCCCATGAGGGCATCCACGTATTCCCGTATTTCAGAGCTAATGCAACACTTGTTGTTAGGCTTGATGAAACCCTATAAGCCGTTATCTGTGGGTAGTACTGCCATGTATGGAATGGTATTATCTTATTCCACGTGGCTAAAAGCGGTTTACCGTCAAAGTACATTGGTTCAAGGACGAACACTATTGATGTTGGACTTGTAGACCACTTAGCATAATAGGGTGCAAGTGACCATAGTGGTACCACAAGCTTACTGATGTTATCCTGGCCGAAGGTCCATGCCTGTGAGGCGTTCATTGTTTTAAGTTCCTCGACTACCTTCTCCCAAACTGGCCATGGCGTATTCACTATGCGTTCCATAAGTAACCAGTACCACCCCGTTGATGACCAGTAGTCGAAGTGTATTGATAATGTGTAGTTGTTGAGGACTATTAGGTCCTTGTCGGCGTTCTGGGGCATTAACCAAGGCTCCCAGTCCTGAAAGGCCTTATCTGTAATGTAGAAGAATGCGTACGCATCCCATGCGGTGAATGGTATTACGGCAGTACCATTAAACCAGTAAATATCATGCCTAAAGTAGATGATTAACGTTTGATTCTGAGGGAAGACAGTCCAATTCTCAGCCAAAACAGGCCACCACTGACCAGTGGGGTCATTATAATCAGCAATAGGCATATAGAGGTTTCCTGGTAGTATATTAGCTGGGGCGAAGGGATTCCACCAAGTAGAAGGCCAGGGCGCAACAGTCACCGTACCCCAAATAGCCGTAAGATTATACGTAGGGTAAGACTGCTGCGCATGAGCAACACCCACACCATACATCGCCGTTATTACTATTGCTATCGCCACCGCTAGGAGGGTATATGTTCTCGCCTCCATATGCATCCCTATGCTTTTTATATCTATTTAAGCTTTTCATAATACCTGTTCAATACATCTATGTAAAATATGCGCTGATTTAAAGTGGTTAAGATCTGGTGTTAGAATAAACTTAATATAGATGCTCTAAACGCCTTAACCCCGTGCTCGGCCTCAGTATTAATGTTAGGCACCTTGGTGATTGGAGCGCCCTAACGCATGGGTTCAATGGGGTTTGTGTTAATGGCTTATACTCACACCCCGTTAATCACGGTGAACTTAGTCTTGAGGTTATCGGCATTCATAGCCTACACTCAACTGCACTCGGCGGCTTCCTAAGCTCCTTTAGGACTGGTGGTAACGTGTTTAAGGTACTTCACGTTAATAGGGTTTCAAGGAACTACGCCGAGGTTATTTACCTGGCACCCATTGGTGGTGTCTTGAAGTACATCATAACCTCCAATGATGGTATACTGGCCGAGTCCAGGGTTATGGGTGGGTTTAAGTGGTTTAGGGCCTACTTCCTGGATGAGAAGGATGCTGAGGAGACTTGCAGTGAGCTGAAGAGGCGAGGCAGTGTTGAGCTTATTAAGTGTGAACCTATTAAGGTGGCTAGGCGTAGGGAGCCATTGTTTAGAGGGGGTAATGCGCTAGGCGTGTTAACGGAGAGTGAGGTTAAGGCGCTTAAGGTGGCCTACAGGTTGGGTTACTTCAGTGAAGTGAAGACTGCAAATCTAAGCGACGTAGCCAGAGCCCTGGGTGTGGGTAAGGCAACGGCGAACCACCACATAAGAAGCGCTGTGAGGAAGATCGTGAAGGCCTACCTCAACGACTCTCCCTAAGATTAACTGTTTCTTAACCCCTCAGCCACCTTAACTTGCTTAGGGTGGTATCCACGTTAGCGACGTATACACCAATTGCATAGTCACTCACACCGCCAACCCAAATCAACCACTCACCCCACTTAACCAGGCCATCGCCAAATATGACCCTGGGCCTATCCCCATACTCCTCCTCAATACCACTCGGCGCCAGTAGGTAGTTGCTTATGGCGAGTAGGTCACCATCACCGTTAACTATGGCTAACCCATTCCTGTAGGAGTAATCCTCCTTAACTACACCATGCCAACCAACAATGTACTCATTTGGGGATAGCTTAACGGTGTTGGTTGACCAACCAACCTTGAATTCAAAATCCTCGAAGGGCAGGATGGGCTTCATGGAGTCCTCACTAATAGTTAACTCACCTAGGTCAGCCTCACTGAACCAGCCAACTTCAATACCATTAATATTAGGCCTAGTTAACATTGACGCTGAATTCCCCCTAACCTCAATGAAGGCTGAGTCCTTCCACCAATCGGGAGTGTAAAAGTCATTGTTCTTAGCCTTAATTCTGAAGTAACCCCTCCTAACCGTATTCAACTCCTCATCAAGTACGGCGAAGGCTTGGTGGGCCCTTGGCTTCAACTCATTGTTGGCCATGTAGTACCCCCAACCTGTGTACAGCATTAAGTATTGGTTACCATGCCTAATAACCCTTGGGTCTTCGCAACCCCTAAACTCCCAAAGCTCCCTAGGCCACATTATCACCTTAGCCTCAATAGGCCTAGCCACACCACCATTAACGACGTCACTAACCTTAAGTCTAATCAAACCTATACTTGAGATGTAGTTTAGGTAGTCAAATATGACCCTAGGGAATATTAGTAACTCATCACCCTTAAGCACGGCGGCAGGGTTAAAAACCTCCACAGGTTTACGTGGGTAATTAACAATATTAACATCACCTGGTGTTATTAATAGGGTCCTCTTAAAGGCATGCTCAATTACATTACGCCTAATACCCCTACCCCCATTAAGCAATTCCCTAACCTTACCATACAGCCTATCAACCACATTACTCATGGTGCTTCAAAATTTACATCGGTATTTAGTTTATAAGCATTGTACCTGGATACATTAATTTATAAACCTAACCATGTGCCCTAGGCCAATACTCCCTTATGCAGGTGATTGAGTTGGCTAATCCGTTTGATGTTAATGCTGTTAATGCCCTGTATAATTCACCACTTCCATCGTTAACATCCCAGTATATCCAAGTTCTGACCCCTTCCCCGCCCTTTTAGGGGTGGGGGTTTCTTGGGGTCTTGGAGGTTACCCCGCTTTCGTCGGGGCTACTAAAAACCCAGCGGAGAATAAACCTAACGCCAAATTCTCACGTAGTGGGATGACCCCGCCATAAATGGCGAGGTTTGCCATTATCATAATCCTAGGCTTGTAGTAGCTTGGATTCGCATGCCTAATGTTTAATAGCATGGGGCTTACCCTGTTTATGAAGCCACTGCACCAATCCTCAACACTTTGAGCATCCCAAATACCAGTTGTTACGTATTGTTCACGGAAGAGTGCATACCAATTAAAGATGCCATCCTTCGTGTATTCCTCTGTTACCGCTGGAATACCCATTGAGTTTAATAGGCCTGAAACACCACATTCATTAACGTAATCATCGAAGGGCATATGACCCCCTCCTCGCCCTTTGGGGGCGGGGTTTTCATTGTGGGGGTCTTGGTTGTTACCCCCTCTTTGGGGGTTAATGGTTTTACACCATTGGTTGTTACTATGTAGCTCAGTATCTTCTTTGGTATTGGTGCTTCGTAGCCTGCCTTCTTTGCTATGTTTCTTGCTGCGTTTAAATCAGCATTGATTTTAATGCTTGTTACTGGGCATACGTATAACCCACGCTTCACTCTACCGTTTTCATGCTTCATATTGCATATTGAGCATTGCCTACTAGTCCCATACTCATTTACTACATTGAGTTTAATGCCATACTCCTCAAGCACATCACCAAGCCAATTAATAACCTTGCTGAACCACCAGATGTTCGTGTTGTACTCGTTACCATTGCCCTGGCTCACTAGGTATGGGTAACCAACAAACACCTCGTTGACTTCCATTTCATGCATTATCCTCGCCAGGAACCTAATTGCCGTACGGTAATAGTGCCTAAGCCTTTCGTGCTGCTTGTATTCAGCGTGTAGGTAGTATGCGTGGTACTTGCGCCATGCATTGAAGCCACGATTCCTCAACCAGTCTCTTATTGCCTGGTAGGTCTTGGTTTCACGCTTCCAGTAATAGTACTCGGCTTTAATGGTTGAGCCCTTGATTAAAATGGCAGTATCGGTATGATTAAAAACAACGGCAAACAAGTTATTCAAGCCAACGTCAATGAAAGCCTTATTACTACCCTTAGGCTCCTCGATTTGTATCTTCTCGTAAATGCCCTTAACGTAACCCTTTGGGTTGCTCTTCGCCGGCTTCTCACCAATGCTTATTGGTACATAGGCGAACCACCTATTGCCTTCAAGCTTGATTACAAGCATGCCTTGCCTACCAGCCCACTTTATCTTCCCAGCGTACTTTATTTTCAAACCCCAATCCTTAAGCATTATGTAGCCTTCACCACCATTAATAGGCTCTAGATAATACCTATCATTCCTAACCAGGATTACTAGCTTCCTCCTGCCTAGTAGCCTGTCCTTCCAGAAGCCTGGCGGCGAAGGCTTATTCATGAATTTAGGTAACCTACCTTGCTTGTAAAGCCTGAGTAGTGTTTTAAAGGATCTCCATGAATCATTGTTTAGGTTAATGACTTGGCCAGCATTCACGCCTAGCTTATCCTTGTACTTGTGGTAGAGTTCACGCCCAGTCCCCTTGAAGTCTATCTTGCCACTTGCCCTAAACTGCGTAAGCCTAGCGTAATTAAGCTCATTCCATAATTTGGCAGTGGCATCGGCGATTCTTCGCAACTTACGCTCCTGGGCACCGTTCGGCAACAACCTCAATCTAACCGTGCGCATTTCCTCATTACCATTATTTGATTTCCACCTGCTCCTCTTTGACCTAGAGGAGGAAGGTGTGCCTGGGTTGGTGAAAAGGGTGGGTAATCGACC
>JAPWUH010000062.1 GCA_028275645.1 Caldivirga sp. | reverse complement strand
CAGTGCGCGCCAGGTAAACCCACCTACGTGAGCATTGGCCACGGCCTATCACTGGGCAGTGCCTTAAGCCTAGTTAAGAGGCTTTGCGCAGGCTCCCAAATGCCAATACCCATACTCCACTCTCACAATAAGGCAAGTGAACTTAAGAGGAGGGTGAGCAGGCTACTGGGGAGTGCGGGTTTAAGCGGGGCCATGAAGGATATATGCCAGTCATAACGGTGCCGAGGCATGGTCACCTTAAGAAAGGTTTAGCCAGTTCCTTACGGGGCTCCTTGGCTATTGCTATTATTAACGGGAACCTCCTCCTAATGGTTACGCTGTTGAAGTACCTCGCCGAGTCACTAAGGCACTTGGTGGTGCATGAGTGGTTAGTAACCTTACCGAACAAGTCCCCATCAGCCTCAACAACTATGAAAACTCCCCCAGGCTTCAGGACCCTCACCACGTTAATCATCGACGACTCATGGTCACCCCAGTGGTGTAGCGTGAACACGGTCACGGCAACGTCGAACGAATCATCAATCACCGGTAGGGCCCAACTACCCCCATTGATGAAGTCTGGTCTCCAGAACCTGCCATGACCCCTCTTAAGCATTGCCATGCTCACATCAACGCCAACAACGTGGTAGCCAAGCTCACTGAGCCTATTAGCCAACATCCCAGTCCCTGGCCCTATCTCAAGCACCCTGGCTGGGGCATTAACCATTTTCTTGATTAAATTAGCCGTGAAGGAGTATGCCCAACCTAGGGCCACCTCCACAAACCTATACACCCGGGCCGTCCTCTCATCAAACCGCTCAAAATAACCATACCTATGCATCTAAACAAGGGTCAATAATACTGCTAATTAAAACATACGCGCAAACCTAACACTCAATACCACCCGTGGCTTACTGCAATAACGGCTTCTAAACCTCCTGTGTCCCTTCAATTAAATGAAGCTAGTTAAGATAAGCTTATTAAGGGTTAACCCAGCAATCTGGAGACGGGGCCCGTAGCTCAGCCTGGATTAGAGCGGCGGGCTTTTAACCCGTAGGTCGTGGGTTCGAATCCCACCGGGCCCGCTAATGAACGAGACCCAGAGTCATCCCTACCATTCAATTCTGAGGCACCATGCATATAACCATAGTTCAACTCATGCATACCAGCCTTAATGAATTAAGCTAAAGGTTAATGAACCCTTCCTTCAACGAACAGGGTGGGAGTCGTCATCATAAATGCAGGTTGGCGCCTTACCTGGGCACCTAAGGCGTGGATAATACACGGTCAGTCTTCTAGTAGGCATGGCAGGCTTCACGGTGGTTAGTTGTAGGGTTTAGTGACGTAAGGTTAATTAAACTAGGGTGTTCCTAATCCCTGTGGAGTCTGATCTGGAGTTCTCTAACATTGTCTCTGTGCTTAAGCTGGTGGAGGCGACCACGCAGAGGACTGTGATGGCTAAGGCACTCTCCAGCCTTCTCAAGAAGACGCCACCCCAGGTCATTGATAAGGTGGTTTACTTCCTCCTAGGCAGCCTAAGGCCTGACTGGGAGGGTGTTGAGCTTGGCTTAGCAGAGAGGTTGACCCTTAGGGCTATCTCAATGGCAACGGGCCTACCCATTAAGCAGGTTGAGGACCTCTACAAGAGGCTTGGTGATGCCGGTGAGGTGGCTAAGAGGGCTGTGGAGGTTAGGAGGAGTAAGGGGACTGGTGGGTCAATATTCGACTTCATTGGTTCACAGGCTAGGAGGAAGTTAACCATTGGTAAAGTTTACGATTCGCTAATGGCCATAGCCAAGGCGTCTGGTGAGGGGGCCCAGGACACTAAGGTTAAGATACTGGCAAGCCTACTAACCGATGCCGAGCCCGATGAGGCCAAGTACATAACCAGGTTCGTGATTGGTAGGCTTAGGCTTGGCGTAGCCGACATGACCATACTGGATGCCCTCTCAGACGCCTTCGACGTTGATAGGGATTTGCTGGAGAAGGCCTACCACGTCTACCCAGACCTAGGCAGGATAGCTAAGGCCCTTGCTGAGGGTGGTGAGGAGGCTGTTAAGGCGATTAAGGTTACGCCCGGTGTACCCATTCAACCAATGCTGGCCGAGAGGTTGAGTAGCCCTAAGGAGATTTTGAATAAGCTGGGTGGTGTTGCCATATGCGAGTTTAAGTATGATGGGGAGAGGATGCAGATACATAAGCTTAAGGACGGCACCGTTAAGATATTCAGCAGGAGGATGGAGGACATAACCAACCAATACCCCGACGTAGCCGAGTACGTCCGTGAGGCTATTGATGCTGAGGAGTTCATAGTTGAGGGTGAGGGGGTCGCCATAGACCCCGATACCGGTGAGTTTAGGCCATTCCAGGAGTTGATGCATAGGAAGAGGAAGCACAACATTAAGGAGGCCATTGAGGAGTACCCGGTTAACCTATACCTATTCGACGTAATGTACGTTAACGGCCAGGACTTAACAGACCTACCTCTACCGGACAGGAAGAAGATCCTCTTCTCAATAATCAAGCCCCATGAGCACGTTCGCCACGCGGACTGGATAATAACAGACGACGCTGATGCACTTGAGAAGTTCTTCCTTAATGCGATATCCTCAGGTTGTGAGGGGGTTATGTGCAAGTCGGTTAAGATTGGGTCAATCTACGAGATGGGGGCCAGGGGTTGGTTGTGGATTAAGTACAAGAGGGATTACAGGAGCGAGTTATCGGACACAATGGACCTTGTGGTCGTGGGTGCCTTCTGGGGTCGTGGCAAGAGGGCGGGGACCTATGGGGCACTGCTCCTAGCAGCCTACGACCCAGACACAGACCAATTCTACACGGTCTGCAAGGTTGGCAGCGGCTTCACGGATGAGGACCTTAAGAAGCTGCCCCAGATGCTTGAACCATACAGGATACCCCACAGGCACCCGAGGGTTGTCTCCAAGATGGAGCCCGACGTATGGTTCACGCCAGGAATGGTCCTGGAGATAACCGGGGCGGAGATAACCATGTCGCCACTCCACACATGCTGCTCAACAATGCTTAAGGGTGACGTTGGCCTAGCCATAAGGTTCCCCAGGTTCACGGGTAGGTATAGGACTGATAAGAAGCCTGAGGACGCGACCACTGTTAAGGAGATCTTTGAGATGTACAACAGCCAGAAGAAGGTTAAGTTAACTGACCAGGCACCTTAAGGGGGAGTTAGCTATTTAAAAACCGGCAATGGCTACTAGCCGGGGCGGATGATGGTGGGTCACCTGGGCGGCTACCCACCTGACACCCCCTTCGCCATCCTAAGTATTAGGCGTCATTTAGTACCTACCCTTAGACAGCACCCTAGCGGCGGTTATCAAGGGGTGCCATACCGGTGCCGTGGGTGGTGCGTAGGATAGGTCCGAGAAGAAGAAGTCATCTATCGTGGCGCCCTTACCTATTAAGGCGGCTGCCGTATCAATGTAACCTGCTATAATTTTATCCGCCCCAACCACCTGAACACCGAGGACCCTACCACTGGATTCATCAGCAATCATCTTCACGTTAACCTGAACCCCACCTGGGTAGTAATGGGCAGTGGTCCTGGCCTTTATGGTCGCCGACACCGGTTTAAAGCCCCAATCCCTAGCCTGCCTCTCAGTCAGCCCTGTCCTAGCCACGTAGAGGTTGAAGACCTTGGTTACCGCTGTACCCAGCACCCCGGGGAACTTGAGGAACCTACCCTTAACCGCATTAGCGCCGGCAACCTGCCCCATCTTATTGGCTGGTGGAGCTAAGGCAACGTAAATCCTCCTGCCCGTGATTAGGCTCCAGGTCTCCGCAACATCACCAGCTGCGTATATGTTCGGCACGGAGGTCTCCATGTACTCGTTAACCCAGACCGCCCCAGTCTCCCCCAACTTGACCCCAGCCTTCTTAGCCAGTTCAGTGTCCGGCCTAACGCCAACCCCCATGATAACCTTATCGACCGTGTACTCTCCTCTCTCCGTGATCACCTTGTTAACGTGTCCATTAACACCCCTGAAGCCAACGACCTTTTCGCCCAGGTGGAGCTCAACGCCGTTCTTGGTTAACTCATCGTGTATCAGCTTCGCCATATCTTCATCAAAAGTCGTGGGGAGTACGTGGGGCATCATTTCGAAGAGTAAAACCCTCTTACCAAGGTTCCTAAGAGCCTCAGCCACCTCAAGGCCAATGTAACCACCACCAACCACGGCCACGGTACCTGCCCTCTCAACCTCCTCCCTAAGCCTCGGTGCCTCGTGGGGTAGCCTAAGTGTTAATATGCCACCCAGTTCACTACCCTCCACGGGGAGGGTTATGGGCCTGGCACCCGTGGCTATTACCAAGACGTCCCAGGGATACTTAACCACACCACCCCCCTCCCTAACCAGGAGCACCTGATTCTTAACGTCAATGTCGAAGGCCTCCGCGTTAACCCTAACGTTAATCCTCCTCTCCCTGGCGAACTCCTCAGGTGAGTATACTGCCAATTCCTGCGCCTCCTTAACAACACCACCGATGAAGTACGGTATCCCACAGGGGGCGTGGCTTATGAAGGGGCCCTTGTCTATCAGGGTCACCTCAGCCTCAGGGTCAAGCCTCCTAGCCCTAGCGGCCGCAGACGCCCCAGCAGCCCCAGCACCAACGATAACCACCCTCTTAGCCATGGGGGAATAGAACCCATGCGTATATATGCATTGCGCAGTTTTTCAAGGGGCAGTTTTGGTTTTCATGATTGTTCGTGGGGTTTGTTGCCATTGGTGTTGAAGTGATTTGCTTATAAACCAAACCCTAGTAACCCTTACTGGTTACCCCGAGTTTCCAAGACCCGTAGCGGCAAGGAGCCGTGGGCGACCGTTGGGGAGCCGCTGCGGTGAGGGGGCTCGGGGAGACCGTCGAGAAGGAGACGGCGGATCAACCACTGAAACCCACCACCTCCAGAGAGACGGTAAGTGTGGAAATATTAATAAAGCAAGTTAACCCGGTGGTCCATGTAATGCAGGTAGCCTTGTTTACAATACTGTCCTCACTGACCGGGGGCCATGTGAGGATACTGGAGACTGCCTACAGGTACCCTAGGAGACCCACCTTCCTGATACCTAGGAATTACTACGTTAAGCTGCTTAACATGCTGGACACGTACTACGAGGGCAGGTTTAGGGACTTCATAGAGAATAACACGGTTGAGTTACCGCCCATGGAGATTACCCACTTCTACGCCTACCCAAAGTACATATACGACGCCATGAGTAAGATTAAGGGTGATTTAAGCTACTTCGACCTATTCTACGTGCCTCATGAGCACATAGGGATGATGATGCTCCTCAAGAGTATAGGGGTTAGGTGGACCGCCCTACTACAATTAACCCCAGTCATAGGCGCCCTAGACATTGACCTACCCATTAACCCAATAAGGCTGATGTCGCTTAACCTAAGGCTAAACGGCATGGGTTACATAGGTGACAAGCTCTTTGAGTACCTAATAGCCAAGGCAGTTCTATCCGGGGAGACAGTCCTCTCAGTCTCCAGGTCAATACCATACGAGATGAGGCTCATGGGGCTTAGGGCCAGGGTTAAGGTACTTGACCCAGGCATCGGCATTGATGAGGCCTGCTTTAGCTGTGGTGACAAGGACATTGACCTGGTCTTCTTCGGTAGGTTGAGGAGGGAGAAGGGGGTGTTCGACTTCATCAGGGTCCTCAATGTGCTACGCAGGAGGATGGGGATGAGGCCTAGGGCGCTTATAATGGGTGCATCGGATGACGAAACCCCCAGGTTGGTTAAGGCTAGGCTTAGGGAGCTTGGGTTAAGCGAACTCGTTGATGTGAAGGTTAACTTAACCAGGAGGGAGCTTCTAAGCAACCTGGCCAGGGCAAGGGTCTTCGTGTACCCAACCAGGCTTGACTCAATAGGGCTTGTGGTCATTGAGGCCCTAGCCCACGGCATACCAGTCATCACCTATGACATACCGGCGATGAGGCTGAACTATAGGACCAGGGCTGTGTTGAGGGTTCCCTTCAGGGACATTAACTCCATGGCCTTAGTAACGGCTAAGCTACTTAGCGATGAGGAGTACAGGGAAGGCTTAGCCAATGAGGGGCTTAGGTTCGTTAGGAGGTTTGACTGGGTTAACGTGGCGTTGAGGGAATGGGAGGAGCTAGGTAAAATAGCCAGCGAGGAGCCCAAGGCACCTGAGACCAAGGTGGCTAACGTGATTAAGGCCATTGGCATCGCCTAGGCATAGGTAAGCCGATCAAGAGGTATGGAGATGAGGGTAAATATCATAAGGAAACTTCCAGTAACTAACCACTTCCTTATCGTACACTTAATCTCTCAAGTCCCAGTAGGAGTTTGAACTCCAGAGTTGCGCGGGTTCTTTTTTAACATCAATGGTTAGCTAGGGTGCGCCTGAGGGCTAGTAAATGCTCTTAGGGTAGGATTCCTCACTCAGGGGTAACGTGTCCTCATTGAGAATTACTGGAACCTACACTACTTAGGCAATGATACCTGAGGTTTGTGCCTAGGGTTTGCTGCATGTAGGTGTGGTTGAGGGCAGCCAGGCAAGTTATCATGCATTTTAACTGTTTAAAATGCATGAATCATGCATACTCACCAATACACACCATGGGTTTTGGTTTCATCTACTTTATCATTGTTTTGCATGTTTCATGCAACTTGCCCATTTTACATTGGACTTTAAACCATTGGAACATTATTTCAATTTCTCCATCACCTTTCAATTGGAACAACCATTCAATCCCACCATAAGCACCATCGGAACAAGAATGAACCATACAATGAGCTCTGAAACCCTGTTCCAATGACCACCGTTTATTTTAAACAGTAAAACTTAAAAACCCCTAAAAAACCAAAGCAACCAGAAGATCTCAAAGGAGAATTGAAGGCGACTCCCTCCTGGCGCATTTGAAAATCATGGATGAGCTCGGTGAGAAGATCTCAAAGGAGAATTGAAGGCAGGTCGTTTAGGAATTGGATTAAACCAC
>JAPWUH010000061.1 GCA_028275645.1 Caldivirga sp. | reverse complement strand
TCCTACCCAGCAGAATCATTAGGGTCGGTAATGGTATTAGGTAAACCACTGGTATGTAGATTAAGGTGTACAGTGAGGCATGGAAAAACCTACCAAGCACAGGAATGATAAATGATAGAGCAGTTGAGTTGTACGGGGTTTGAAAGGCTGCTAGGGAGGTTGTGAGCAGTATTAGGCGCTTAATACCCCTATTTAACGCCATGAATCTAGAATTAGCTTAACCCAAATAAACATTAAGCTAAGGTTCCTTCTTCCGGTGATGGGTAATACCGAAAGGCTTAAAAATGAGGAATGGCAACATGGGCTAATGAATGATGGTTATGCGCTTAAGGTTGAGAGACTTACCGTTAGGTATGGTGATAAGGTTGCCGTTAAGGGTTTAAGCTTCATGGTTAATAATGGTGAGGTTTACTGCCTCTTAGGCCCCAATGGGGCTGGTAAGACGTCGACCATAAAGGCGATACTGGGCTTAGTTAAGTATGAGGGTTTAATAGATATACTTGGCCTAGGGCAACCCTCCCCAAGTGTCATGAATAACATTGGTGTGGTCATGGAGACACCGGCGGTTTTAGAGGCGTTAACACCCAGGGAGTTTCTGGAATTTCTAGGTTCTGTTAGGGGTATTTTCAATGCCAGGAGGGCTGAGACCCTCATCGACGCCTTTGAATTGAAGGAATACCTAGACACGCCCATAGCCGCCCTCTCAGCTGGTAATAGGCAGAAGGTGGCTATAGTGGCGGCGCTGCTTCATGAGCCAAAGCTACTACTCCTCGATGAACCATTCAACTTCCTTGACGTTAAGTCCGTTAGGGTGTTTAAGGAGATTATGCAGAGGCATATTGAGTCAGGGGGCTCTATATTATTCTCAACCCATATAATGGAGGTTGCCGAGAGGGTGTGCAATAGGATAGGTATACTGAATGAAGGTATTTTGATAACTGAGGGGACGCCGAGCGAGATTAAGGAGAGGGCTAAGGCCGGTACCCTTGAGGACGCCTTCCTTAAGGCTATTCACGCTGATGAGGAGATTAAAGCGATTCTTGAGGGTTTGTGAACATGGTTAATGCCTATAAGTTAGCTTCAGTACTTTACAGGGAGTTGTCCTACCAGGGGTATACCGCATCTAGGATAAGTGGTTTAAGGCCGATGAACGTTAGGAGGGCTATTAGGGCTGCTAGGTACAGTAAACTTGTCATAAGTGTGTTAATGGGTTTCTACATAGGTCTAATGGGGACTGTACCCTACGTGCTTAAGAAACCAAGCCTAAGCCTAATTGAGACCTTAGTGGTCTCATTCTTCATGGTGTTTGCGTCGTCAATAAACACGGTTTTTTCGCTACAAAACACGGAGCACATTAAAGGACTTCTGGCCATGCTACCCCTAGAGCCTAGATTGGTTAGGAGGACCTTAACCCTATCCCTCTATATGACCATGGACTTACCCATCTACGTCTCAATAACCGTATCCACCGTCCTATCCCTAGCAATGGGTGGCTTACCTTATCCACTTATAGGTACACTTGAGGGAATACCCTTAGGTATCATGGCGTCAATGGGCTTTGTACTAATTGCCGAGAGGACTCTTAAGAACCCAGTCAGTGGTAGTGTTGTTAGAGCTTTAGCCCTGGTTCCAATAGTACTTGCATCAATGGCAATGGGGTATGTTCTCGAGGTAAACCCAAGTGGGCTTAACCCGGCATTGTCACTTGCGCCTGTGGTTAGTGGATTATCCATAACTGGGTTGGGTACCCCACTTTACGTGACGGTAATGTACATTGCCCTTTTCTCGGCGTTAGCCTATGTAATGCTTCAAAGGGCTAGTGGTAGGCTATTTGAGTCAACGGTGCAGGTCCAAGTCATTAGGGTTAAGGCACCTAGAGTCTTTAGGATTAGGAATCCGTTAATGGCGCTGATCAGGGTTGATTTAACCCAGTCCTTCAGGTCGAGGATGGCTGGGCTATGGGCCCTTCCAATAGGTTACTGGTTAATCACAGTTTTAACAGCAATTATAAGTGGTACTAAGTTAAACCCCATGTTGATGTTAACCTACACCATGGAGTTAAGCCTGCTAACCGCCTTCATACCCTACGCCCTATACATGAGCGAGTTGAGAGGTGCCGTGGTATTTAGGCTACTGCCAATATCACCAATCAGGAACCTGATTAGTAAACTAACCGTGACCTTAATAGCATACTACATAGCCGTTGCACCAATGATAATTATAGCGCTATTCTATAAGCTGCCACTAAGCCTTCAAGTACCCATATTACTAGCCTTTGGCCCACCAATAGCCGCTACGGCAGTCATGGCCATTTTGTTCGAGGCCTCGATAAGTGAAGGCACCGTATCATCAACACTCGTCATGTTTATCTACGCCCTAATAATAATGCTTGTTGAGGGTCTACCCATCGCCTCACTATTTACGACTCAAGTACTCATAGGTGGCTATGTGGTGCCAGCCCTCGTAATGTTCATGGTGTCAATGATGGAATTCGCAGTGGCGCTAATAATACTGATTAGGTTAAGTAGGCATTAAGCGGCTTCGGCACGAAGAATGTCACCCTGCCAAACCCACATAATCTACACCTTTTAACTTTAGTTATCATGTCCAGTTAGCTTATCCTAGTTAGCTGGTATTCGCCACCTGTGTTAGGGCATATTCAATGGGCCTGTATATTCACCATAAACCATATGGCGAATTAAATTCCTTTCGCGCTAACTAAAATTTGATAACGTAGTTTTAGTCAACATCCTTAACTCAGAGAGATCATTAGTTCCTTTAATTCAGGATATCAAAAGTAACATTAAAAACTAAGCAATTCAGCCCTAACCCATGGCTGATAGCTATGTTATTCGAAGCCCACTTCAATGCGTCCAATACATAGCCCCAAACACATGGGCCTACATGGGTGTTAAGAAGGTTTTGGTTAATGAAAGGACCAAGTATCAGCATGTACTCATAGTTGAGTTAGAGGATTTCGGTAAGGCGCTGTTCCTCGATGGTATACTTCAATCTGCGCAGCTGGATGAGTACATTTACCATGAGTCCCTCGTACACCCAGCAATGGTAACCCACGGCAACCCAACCAGGGTATTGATACTGGGTACTGGTGAGGGGGCCGCCCTGAGGGAGGTGGTTAAGTACAGTGGTGTTAAGGAGGTGGTCACCGTTGATATAGATTACGAGTTGATTAAGTACGTTAAGGAATACCTCAGGGAGTTCCACGTGGACTCCTTCAGGGATCCTAGGGTTAGGGAGGTTTACCAGGATGCCGTGGATTACGTCAAGGGGGCTGTGTCAACTGGGGAAAGGTTCGACGTGGTCATCATGGATTTAACAGACCCCTATGGACCTGAGGTTGGGGCCAAGGTCTACTCCATGGATATAATTAACGGTATCCATAGGCTACTTAGCGATAATGGTGTGTTTGTTGTGCAGGCTGGTTCAAGCTTCCTATTCCCGAGGGAGTACAACGCAGTCTATGACATGGTTAAGTTAACGTTCCCAATCGTAACTGAGTACCAGGTCTGGGTACCCTCGTTCATGTACGCGGAGAGCTTCATAATAGCCTCAAAGAGGGTTAACCCAGCATCATTAACGAGCGATTACGTTGATGCAGTGCTTAGGGCTAATGGTGTTAAGACCAGGTTCTATAATGGTAAGGTTCACGTGGCCTTAATGACCCTAGGCTCGTATAGGAGGTGACCATGTTTACGTGGGTAAACGTTTTAAACATGGTTAACCTAATGATTACCAGTGATGAGAGCCCTCGTGGCGGAGTGGTGAAGTATTCACGTACCGGCTGATGAAAGCCAAATGACTACATGATGATTATAACTATATAGTAAATTAACTAGGTGGTTGTCCTCTTTATGTAGCCCTGCTTAGGCATGTAGATTTCACCATTACTCCTAAGTATGCTCAGTATTTTATCCACGGTAACCCTATCTAGGCCCTCATTTTCAGCCTCCTTGTAAAGCTCCTCAACCTTAATAGGTTTGTTGTTGTTAATCTGCTCCAGCTTGGCTATAAGGCTCATTAATAGGGCAATCTTCTCCTGCTGACTCCTGGGCTTCCCAGTCATGATAACGTCAATGTCTATGTTACCGGTCTCCATGTCGATGCCGACGCTCTGGAGGAACTTCATGAAGAGCCTAATCGCCCTCTCGGCATCCTCAGCGGTGGCTATGCTGCTCAGCCTCATCTTAGCCTCAGCCTCCGTTAACCTGATCAGGGCCTCAAGTTGCCTAGCCGTTATGGCCACTGGTGAGCCGGCCTCCTGGGCTGACCTGGCCCTCATCTGTGTGTAGAAGCTGACTATCTTATCCCTAGCCTCTGGGGTTAGCACTGGTTTAATGTACTTCCTGGCGTAGGCTATGTACTTCCTAAGCAGATCGACCTTAATCATGTTCCTGAACCCCTGCGTAACCTCACCGGCGTGTAGCCTGGTCACGTGCTCGGCCACTGCCTTATCCCTATCGGCATTGGGCTCATCCCTAATTATGAATATTAGGTCAAACCTCGAGAGCAATGTG
Source organism: Caldivirga sp. (assembly GCA_028275645.1). Classification (GTDB taxonomy): domain Archaea; phylum Thermoproteota; class Thermoprotei; order Thermoproteales; family Thermocladiaceae; genus Caldivirga. Next base: position 2,535 of record JAPWUH010000061.1, on the reverse strand, counting down.
ACTGGTAAATCCACGTTCTCCGCAACAGTCCTATTGGGTAGGTATCTGCCAAAAGCAGGGTTAGCTGCAGCCAAAACGGAGGCTCTGGCGTTCAGGGTGGCCAGTATGCCGGCCTTAGCTATTGAGACTGTCTGCTGCTCCATGGCCTCATGCATTGCCACCCTATCCTTTGCATCCATCTTATCGATCTCATCAATCACGGCAACCCCCATATCCGCAAGCACTAGGGCACCCGCCTCAAGGTAAAACTCACCTGTTAAGCCATCCCTAACCACGGCAGCCGTAAGCCCAGCGGCCGTTGAACCCTTACCCGTGGTGTAGACCGCCCTGGGGGCTATCTTGGCCACGTACTTGAGTAGCTGCGATTTCGCAGTACCTGGATCACCCACAAGCAGCACGTGGATATCCCCCCTTATCCTGGTTCCATCGGGCAGCTCCTTGGGTACCCCTCCGAAGAGTAGGCAGGCTATGGCCTCCTTAACATCGTCAAGTCCATATATTGATGGGGCTATTGAGGCTATTATCCTATCCCTAACGTCAGGCTGCATGGCTAGCCTCCTGATCTCCTGCTCATCCTGGGGTGTGATCTCTATCTCAGCGAACTCCTTCTGCAGGCTCTCAATGTAGTTGACGTTTATTAGCCTTGAGAAGACGGGTAACTTACCCCTCCTGGGCTCGAATAGGTTTATTTCAAGCACGCCGCTGAGCATAACCCTATCCCCAGGTTTAACTGTATCCACCAGGTCGTCTGTTAAAACCGCCTCAATACTCCTTGGCAATTGCCCAGAGGGTGTCTCCTCAGGCTTCTCCTGGACCAGTATCTTCTGCCAGTCCGCTATGATGGACTCGTCCGTTACAAACACCATTGAGTTGACTGCACCGCACTGAGGACACTTCTTAGGTGGTTGTAGTGGTGAGTACGTGTCCGTGGTTACCGTGACCTCGTAGCCGCATTGGTTGCACCTAAACTTAGCGACCCTAACGTAGTGCATTGGTGGTGTTTGCCTAAGCACAATACCCTCAATGGAGACGAACCTACCCAGGTGCTCACTCCTAAGCCTCCTTATGCTCATCCTGTCAATTGGGCTAAGCCTAAACCTAGCATAGAACTTAGCCACCTGGCTGGCATACTCAGGGTCCTTCTCCCTAATCAACTCGCCGACAGCCTCGGAGGCGCTATCAATGACGATGCTTGGCTTTTCCATTAGATAATCGGCAAGTTGCTTATCGTACAGGAGTAGGTCGTTGAAGTCTATTACAAGTGACCTCCTCCTATTCACTATGGCTAAGCTAAGCTCCTCATCGTACTTTTCAACCTGCTTCAAAAACCTGATGAACCTATTAACCAGTTCATCCCTACTTAACTGGATTAATTCCTCACTGCCCACCCCCAATCACCCTACTGAACCATGGGTTAATGATCCTGGTCAACTCCTTGACGAGGACCTCCTCCTCGATGGTTAATTTATCCATGACCTCCTGAGGTAGGCCAGTTGGTGATACGCTAATCATGCTTAGTATCTTCCTTAACCTAACGGAGACCAGGTCCCTTAAGGCTGTCATCAATTCCCTCGAATCCCCCTGCCCGCTGTTCAATGCGCTTAACCTAGCCTTAACGTAGAACAGCTTATCCAGCTTCGTTAATTCAGTGGACTCCTTACCCTCAACCCAATGGGCCCTCTTAACATCATCCAGTGTCACCAGGTCCTGTTGAGTTAGGGATGCGTAGCCGCGTTTAATCAACGCCTCCGCCATTGGCACTGGGAGTGTCACCAAGTCCCCCGCTGCGTATCCTCCGAAGGTTAAGCCATTGACCTCTATCTTCGGTAAATCCCTGTTCACAATGACCTTAATTCCCTGGCCGGATACCATGGTTAAGACTAGTGACAACACTGATGACATGCTTAATTATATTCATGCCTGGAGCCCTTATAAGTGAATTAGGTAAAATACTTCCTCATAGTTAACTTAAAGTATTCCCCCTCAGGTAATGGTGACCTCAACCTCACTTTGAAGACCACACCTCTGCAGATCCTTGAATTCAGCTACGCAAATCACCTGCCTCATGGTTAAGTTACTGGGCTTAATCAACTCAATTAATTCGTTACTAAGATTATAAGCCCTGGCCACCTCCTTCAAATCCTCCTCCGTTACGTAGTCCGGTAAGTTAACCACACCCATGCTTAGTATTTCGAAGAGGGGTGGGTCATTTTTAGCTATGTAATCCACCACATCCGGGAGCATGGTTAATATTAGCCTTAATCCGCTTAACTTGGGCATAATATTCCTAAGCGCATGTATAGCCGTGGTGAATGCCCCTATGTATTGGTCATCTTGAGATAAGGCACCCTCATCAATAACCAGGACCAGTCCCCTTAAACCCACTGCCAATGTTAGATTGTGGAGCATGGTTAAGAAGTCTATTGGGTAATTGTAGGCGGCGGTTGTCAATTCGTTAATGCTGAGTTTAATGAACCTTGACAAGGCGTTGTCAAGTTTACTAGACTTACCCAGCTTCATCACACCCCTTATCGA
>JAPWUH010000060.1 GCA_028275645.1 Caldivirga sp. | reverse complement strand
GCTTACAGGCGGACTCTAAGGCGTTTTATGGCATTCATTAAGGAGGCTAAAGCATGATGAGCATTAAAGTTAGGTTTAAGCTGAATCATTTAAAGACTGCATGCCTAGGCAGTTAACTAAGATGCGGAAGATACCTCACCTGCACCTCCACCGCCCCCTACCTTCAACCTCCTCCACTCGCCTGTGAGTGTCTTGGCAGCTTCAATTAGCCTTACTGGTTTGGGTTCTGTTTCCGTTATGTCTAGGGTGTGGAATTCAACCCCTTCACCATGCCTCTCCTTAACATACCTCTCAAGCTTCAGTAATTGCGGTAAGAGTATTGTGGCCTGTGGGTTTGGTACAACAACCCACAGCCTATTAACACCAGCCTTAACCCTACTCTCCACTGTGTCAAGCACCTTATGCACCACGGTGCCCGTCCCGTAAAGGGTCTCAACCTCAACCACAAGCCCACTAAGCCTAGAGCCGCAGTTAGGCTTGACATACACGTCGAACCTAACATTACCGAGTTGATACTCAGTCTCAACGCAATCCAAGGCCTTAACCCTAGCATCACCCTCCTCAATCCCCTTACTCCTAAATTCCTCAGTCAACTCACGAACCAAGTAATTAACCATGGCCGCCTTGGTTAGGTAGTGGCTCATCGACTCGAGGCTGTGTTCATCACCCTCGGCGCTTGGCTTAACCTTAAGCCTAATGCTGAAGTCCCTTAACGCACCCTCAAGGGCCCTCCAGTAACCATCCTCAAGCCAAACAACAAACTCATCAAAACCACCAAACCCACTGTAATCCGCTATCGGCTTACTAACCCTACCCCACATTACACCAGCCAAAACGGCGTAGAATTCACGTGAGGATTTTGCGTCAAGCCCATCAACAACAGGGTTAACCTCAATTGGGCTTGGCACCGTTGAGTGGTATTCGAGAATCTTTTCACCATAAAACTTAATCCACATGCCCTTTATGAATTCGCTTACACAAGCTTTATCTTCCTTATTTTCTTTTTTGCTATCTTTTATATTTTTATAATCGTTGCTCGTATAATCACAATCTTCACCACCATCTCCATAAATCACTATGAACCCGAAGCCCTGTGAGAACAATTCCCTAAGCCTATCCTTAACTCTCTCCTTAATCCTCGCCAGCCTAACATCGTCCTTAAGCAACTCCCTCAAATTACCGCTGGTGAGGTCAATCACAAATAACCTACCACCAGCACCAACCTCGATAGGCATAAGCAGAGTCAAGTCCTCGGAATGACTCACATGCTTCGGGTTAGGTAAGCCACCAATCGAAACCCTGTAAACCTCCCTAAGAACCCTCTTAAGAAACTCAATGTAGCCAAAACCACCAATACGCCTAGCAACGATCACCAACGCCCTATCAGGCACAACCCTACCAAGGCCAAATAGCAACCTATCCCTACTAGTAATGCCCTCAACCTCAGTTATTAACCTATCAATCTCACTGAGAGAGGCGGTAGACGCCGCCTCCCCGCTAACCCTTAGTGCTATGGTTGAGTTAAGCCCAACATCGTTAGGATTAATGAATGCCGGTTCACCAAGGCTCATGAACACCACTTTAACATCAGCTAAGTAACTAAGGTTCGTTGCAACTGGTGAACCTGGTAATGTGCCGTTTAAGCGTATGCCACTAATGGAACTGGGGTTAGTGCCGAAGTTAACGTTAACTATTGTGAGATTTGGTTTTAGGTTAAGCGGTGGGTTGGGTAGATTTGAGGCTAAGTTAATCCCCTTAACCCCAACCAAATCTGTAAACATGGGTTTAACCTGAGGAGGATTAGCTGATGCGCCAGTGGGTGCATTAGGTACCCTGGAGTCTAAGCCTACGCCCAACCTATCTAAATCACCATGTGCCTTAAAGGAAATAGTAGGCACTGTGAAACCTAGTGATGCGACGGTTGAATTCAGCTCAAGTTCATTAGGCTTAATGAGAACCCCCTCACCAGGGCTCGTGAAATTCACCTTAACGTCAGTAACGTTTCTAAGGCCACTAGCAGCCAGTGAGGCCGGTAACTCACTGTCTAGGTTAATGTTGTTGATGGGGTTTAGACTGTTGAAGCTGACATTAGCTGCATTGAATTTAGGCTTAGGCGGCGGGTTCAGTTGAGTTGAGGTTAATCCAGGTGCGTTAACAGCGTTTGCACTAATGAACATTGGTTTAACCGATGCAAGCCTATTCAGTATGCTAACTGGTGCATTGGGTATGTTTGAGCCTAGGCTCACCCCCTGTCCACTTAAACCACCGTAGGTGTTGAAGGTTACCTTTGGTGTGGTAAAGCTTAACCTAACCTCAACTTCATCACCCCTCACGTTCACGTAATTACCCACCGGTATACCCAGGACACCAATGTCAACACCACGAATAATATATATGATACTCTCCTCCTCACCCTCCTTACTAAACTTAGCCTCAACAACGGGCTTAACCATATTAAATCACCTAAGGAACATATAGCCGTAAAGTCCCTCTATAAGTTATTGCACGTAACTCTAGTGATGATGATAGCGCGAAGTCCAGTAGCCCTAGGAATAGTGATGGTGAAAAGTCCGTAACAAACTCAAGATAGTCTACCACTATTCTTCTTTCTGAACGCACATCTCTATCTGTAATCTTTAATTCAACTTTACCAATATTTGAGGAAACCTCAATCCAATAAATATCCTGCGGCTTTAACTCTACCTTAGGTGCTAACTTAGTGAGCAGTACGTCGAGGTATTGCCTATAATTATTGATGTATTTCATAAGCTCATTATCAACGTTAAAAATCTTAGACTTCACCAGTTCAATGTTAAGCTGGTATAGGCCACTCAATAGTTTCATTATCAAGTCACCCGTGCTGCCCTCCTTATGGCCAACAATCGCCCATTCACGGTTCAACTCCTCGTTTAGGCCTGGGGTCAATATGTCACTTAGCCTGAAGCCGTACCTATACATTGGGTTTACTGACTCGTTAAAGATGTCGTCGCAGTACATTAGCTTTAGGTATGGCTTTGGGGCTATCAGTGACTGCGTGAAGAAGGTTACCTGGTTGTAGAGTGGCAGTAGCTTCATCCCACTATTATAAACCTCAATGAATGCGTCAACCAAGTCCCTAGCACCGTTAACTGTGTACCGCTTTGGCTCTGGTGGGTTAATGTTAGCTGTGCTTAGTATGCTGGATACTGTTGAATAAAGTTCATTAACAATGTTCATCACCCTGCTTTCAAGCTCCTTCACCCCAATCCCACTACTGGCCTTGCTTAAGGCATTGTAATCGTAACCCTGGCCACCTGCGGCATAATACCTATACGTGTTGAGTAGTCTATTTAGGCTGTCTAGGTCTAGTCCAATTCCAAGTATCCTCCTGTAGAAGCCCGCCATTGAATTGCCTGGTATGCACTCCTCATCAACACTGGCCTTAGCCACGCAGTCAGGGTTAACACCACCAAGCAGGACCTCAAGGGCTAACACACCATACTTAGGGTCATTGAAGGCCTGCTGCAGGTTACTTAAACTACCCAATAGGCCCCTCCTAGCATGTATGAAGCCGCTCACCGTTGAGTAGAATTCAGTAAATGGCTTTATGAAGAATTCCCTCCACCAATCCTCATTCCTGTAGTTTACTTCCGGTATCTTGGGTTGGCACTCAGCCATTTCAATCACCCGGTTACCTTGTTCTTATACCCTTGTCCTTGTGGGCACTTGACTTTAAGCTCCCTATCGTCAACGTCGATCCTGGCCCATATGCTGCTGACTGGTTTAGTGGATAGTACGTTGTCTAGGAATGGTATTAGGTCGCTCCTCAACTGGTTTATGAAAGCCTCCAGGAAATCCCCACCGTAATTCGTACTAACCACTGGCTTGTATAGGCTGGGCTTGTCTAGGCCCCACCACCTGTACAGTATCGACAATGCCTCCCTAACCACTGGTTTGCCTATTCCGTTGAAGGCCATTAGTATTGCCCCTAGTTTGCCGTAGGGCCACGGTAACGTGAACCTGTGGTAAACCGGCTCAATCACAAGCCAGCGCATTGGTAAGTACCAGTCGATGTGAATATGGTCCCCGTGGTCTATTATGAATGGCTTGATCACGGTTACTAACGAGCCCTCTGAGGACTCCTCAACAAGCCTAAAAGCCACGTAGTTGCACAACCCCTCATCACTAGGCTCATAGATGCTGCTGGGCATTGGATCCATACTGAACCTAACATTCTCAAGGGTGTGGTGGCAGAGTTCATGAAGGAAGAGCACCTGCGGGTAGATTAACATAGCCAGGTACTTGCCCTTACTAGGAGGCCTATTACTGCCACTGTTGATTAGTTGCCTAGCCAGGTTACTCAAATCCCTCTCCATGTTAGGCCTAACAAAGTAGATACCCCACCCCCTATTCGAGTTAGTACTGTAGGGCACGTAGTAGGCTAGGACATCGTAAGCCACACCCTCACAAAAACCGCCAGTGCTAAAGTCTACGTCAGACCTAGCCACATCCACATTAGACTCCGGAACCCACTCGGCGCCTGGCTTGAGGTTGAGTGTTGGGTCACCCATGAGTCATGCCCACCCAGCCCATATTTCCAATTTTTCGTATTGTATTCCACATTTTTTCTGTACCGTAGGTTTTTTAAGGACCCGGGTGGTGTAGTGCCTATGGTTGGTTACGTTGAGGCTGCTGCCCGTTACGTTGCTAGGAGTCCCTATGCTAGTTTAATATTTGAGTGTATTCAATACAGGTGCATGGATTCGGGAGGTGGTAACGTGCCTGTTAATGTTGGTGAGCTTTACGGCTGCTTCCACGGGGTTTTCCCGCTTAGGGGGTTTAGGTCTAGGGCTGAGTACGTTATTAAGAGGTTTAGGGAGCTTGGGGTATTGGAAACGGGTGTAGGCGGTGACGTGGTTAACTGCAGTGTTGTTAAGAAGGTTGAGGCTGAGATGGAGGAGTGGTTTAAGGCGAGGAGGGTTAACTCGGATACAGCTAAGGCTTTAAAGGCTATTAAAAGCTTGAATAAAACCATCACAAGGCTCTTCGGCATTAACCTAATTGAGGAGTATCTCATTAAAATGGCTGAGGTCAATGGATTCAGGTACTACGCATCAGCAACCCTAATTGGCCACTTCTCAGGCCCCAAGGCGGAGTTGAATAGGGTTAGTGGCCTTAGGTTATCTAGGGGTTGCCGTAGGCTTAAGAGTGGTGGTAGTAGTGTTGAGTGTATTCAACGCATACTTGATGAGAGGATTAGCGTTGGGTCCTGCGGCGTGTGCGGGTATGGTGATGGTGAGGTTGGCTACACTGCAACAACCAAGGACTTAGTTATGCATATGTTTAGTGAACACGGCAAGTACATTATCGTAACGTACAGTTGGCTTAAGGACAATGAACCCGAGGGCACGTATGAGAGGCTCATCGATGAGTTAAGTGAAGTACTCGGCAACGTTGACGACGCCATCATTGCAACTTTAATCAACCATGGGTTAGCATCGCTAGTGGACTACTCAATGAACATGGTTAACTTAATCACTGGTGGTGCGAGTGAGGTCGGCTTCGTGGTTGATGCCGTATTGGCCGGAGGCTTTACAGGCGACAATGCACTACTCCTGGTAGTAACCCCAAGGAGGCTGGGCAGTAACCATAACCCACCGCTGCTCAGCAACCTGGAGCGGCTTATGCTCGACATTAACGGCCACTTCACTGGTGCACCGGCAACAAGGATCATGCAGGGTAAGCGGGGGCAGTGGGCATGGGTAACACCAATGAAATACTACACACTGGTACTAATCAAGTGCACACTGGACCAAAACCACAACCCACAATGCATAGACACAAACCAATAACCCTAACCCAACTGCGTCTCTTTAGGCCATCCATAGTCCTAGCCTTCACAAAACCAATACTTAAGACCCTAGAGAACCTTGAATTGAAGCCGAAGGTTAAGGTACCGCTATTCAACCAGGGGAAGAAGTTCTATGAACTCGTCGACGTAGCCGACTTCCTAAACAGCATTTACGAGCACATTAAGGGCGGTATCCTACATCAACCAGCCACCTAATCCCTAAATCCACAGTCGCTGGGCGTCACTAACCGTTAACTAGGCCTATTAACTCGATGTTGTCCTCAGTGATGGGTAGTTCGATTGCCCACTCACCGTTTACGTAATCAACCCAAGCCTTGAAAACCCTGTAACCGCCACTATGCTTAACAATCGCCTCAACTGGTTTTGCCGGGTTGTCTGGTTTGAAGCCCAGGCCGTAGTAACCCATTGTACCCGTGCAGTCTAGGCTAATTAACCTAAGCCTCACGTATGCCTAATGGGCTTGGGTATTTAGGGTGATGGGTTAAAATAAAAGGTCCTATGCTGAAGAGGTAAGCGTTAAAATACTGAAGTGGACAGTAGGCAGTGCCTAGCACTATTGATATTACATTGCTCTTCAGGGAGCTCCTAGGTAGGTTATCCACCTCTAAGGTTAGCCTAAGCCCAGGTGGACCCTATGCTGGTGAGGATGACTCAGCATTCACAACGACCCTAAGTGGGGAGTTTAAGGTTACCGGTAGGGGTGGTTTGGGTTGCAGTAGCCTATTGAGGACCGTGGTTGTTGATGGTTCATCCAGGAGGCTTGGTTCACCGGGCTTCAGGGTCTTCCTAGCCGGTGTTGCCGTCTACGGGGGTGTTGGTGCTAGTCCCTTGATGCTATACCCAACGTTAAGTAGGCTTGAGGGTGGCGTCGGCTTCATGGGTGTTAAGGCGCCTATTGACGTGCTTAAGAGCATTGAGGGTGATGTGTCGTTGAGCAGGTTCGTTAGGGTTAGGTTCACCGGTGGCGGTTATTTCGATGAGGATGCTAATGAGGATGACATCAGTGATGACGTTAGGATGAGCCTTGAGGCGTGGGCCATAGGTGAATTAGCCAGGAGGCTCAACAGGGGCTATGCTGTTATCCTCGATGGGCCAATTTACCTAGGCGTCAGGGAGAAGGCTAACCTAGCCTTCAGCAGGATTACGGCTGTTAATGGGCTTGAGGGGGTTGGTGTGCCGGTTGTTGGTGTTGTTAAGAGGGTTGAGAACTCCAGGAAACTATGCAGTGGTGGGGTTATTGAGGAGCTT
>JAPWUH010000059.1 GCA_028275645.1 Caldivirga sp. | reverse complement strand
GTGAGTTCAAAACCCCTGAGAAGGGTGTTGAAGATGTAGGATTGCTGAGGTGACCCGTAAACGTCCCTAGCCCTGGCGGCGGTTATGTAGGGTATCTTAACGCCGCCGTGCTCATTCATGAGGCTGAGCAGTTCCTCATAGGCCATGGTTAACACGTCTAGGTAGGCTGGGTTACCCTCCTCAACCCAACCAGTCAATGATGGGTTAACCACGTCACCCCTAGCCCAGTAATAGGCCTGGTTGGGCTTTATGAAGCTGGGTAATTCACCCTCCTTAACGTAGCCTGCCCTAACCATGGCCCATATTAAACCATCCTCGAAGAACCCTCCCTGGATCAGTGGCAGTGGTTTAGGTAATCTGCCAAGCACGTCACCTAGGCCATTTAAATCCTTGGTTAGGGCTATGACTGAGTCGCAGTAGTCACCCTCACCACTGGTTGTAACCTCAATTTGATTACCGTAAACCTTAACATTGACGTTAGCCTCCTTAACCATGAATGGCCCAACTTCACTTAACCCATAGCAATAGGCCACTATCGGCCTCACCGCGCATTCAGCATTCAACTCAGCGTTAACCCTAATAGTACTTAAGCCTCCTGGTGCGTGTGTGATTATGTACGTGTTCCCGCTCCAGGGGCTTTGAAGAACCCTAAGCGAGTAACCATCGCCAATGCAGGTTGAGAGCAATCCGGTTCCAGCGCACTTGAGTCCGCTTAGGCTTAAGGCACAGCCCACTAAGGATAGGTTCAGCTGCCTTTTAAACCACTACTGGTCACCCACGCTAGGTTTAATTAACCCAAGCCCTGCGTAACCCAACGTGGATCTTGAGGATTTAAGGGCGCTTGGGGCAATCATTAAGGCTAAGTTGGCTAATAGGCCACTGGCCCTGTGCGACATTGGGGATGCCGATGGCTTAACAAGCGCCTCACTATTCCTAATCAAGTACCCCAACGGTGTAGTGGTCTTCGCGCCCCCAGGCAAGGTACAGAGGGGTAGGTTATACAGGCTATTCACCTGGGACTTCGTCGCTGACTTACCCTGCCCAGGTAAGGCTATAATCAGGGCTGACCACCATGAGACGAATAAGCCCTGCGCTAAGCTCGAGTACTACGACCCGGAAGCCCCATGCTCAGCTTTACTAGCCATGAGGGCCCTCAACCTAGCAGGTAGCCCGATAGCAGAATCCCTAGTTAAGGTGGCCATTGAGACCGATACGGCTAGGATAAGCAGTGAGGAGGCTAGGCAAGTGGACATGTTGGCTAGGTTTTCAAGATATGGGGAGAAGGTGAGGGTGGCGTCTATGCTTGCTAAGATGGGGCTTGAGGCCCTCAAAACACCATACGTTAAGGGTATTGTTGACAGGGGGATTAGGTCATGGGAGGTTATGCTTAAGGTTGCTGATGCACTCGGTGTTGATAAGGTTATTAACGCCTACTTCAACGTTAAATTGGGCATATCATACAGGCAATTGACCATTGAACTCCAGCGTAGGGGGGCGTCGATGGTTAACCTACTGGTTAGACTAGGCTACAGGACGTTTAGGTACTACTGCGGCGCAGACCCGTCAAGCGGCTTCGACTGCACTAAGGTTGCCACAGCCCTAGGCGGTGGTGGACACTCCTATGCAGCTGGCGCCCAGTTTAAGGCACCGTTAACGAGACCCATGAAGGGGGTTGAGGCCTTCATCAACGCCCTAAGGGCCAACCTTAACTTAGGTGGCGTGGAGCTGTTAATGGTTACCAAAGACACCAATGGGTTCAGCGTTAGGCGTGTGCAAGTGGCGTGAGGGTTAGTTAGAAAAGGTTATGCATTGGACATGCTAAGGGTTAAATCCCAGGACCTTACATTGGGTTCGTGGAGTTGGGCAGTGAGGAGTTGGCGGTTTTAATTCACCTTAAGAGGGCTAACGTGGATTATGGCAAGTCAATAGCGTTAAACACCGGTATACCGCTGGAGAGGGTTTTAATGATCCTTGATAGACTGGAGAACATGGGGCTTGTTGAGAGGGTTAGGGGTGGTAAGACGCTTAAGAGGAGTGTGGCCAGGTTTAAGCTCAGCAGTGAGGTTAGGAAGCACCACGTGTACTACAGGTTGAGTAGGAGGGGTGAATTGCTGGTTAGGGGTATTAGGAGGGAGCAGTAGTGCATTAACGATAGAAGGTGATGAGGCTTAGGGTATTAAAATCACCTTAACCCTTCCATCCTCAACCGCAACCCCAATTAGGCTTAGGCCACCGGCCTCATCGCTAATCCTCTCTATTAGGCTCATTGACTTGTTTAGTGCGTCTAGGATTACCCTAAGCTTATCCCTGATGCCGCTCATGATTAAGCTAAGCTCGGTGGCTGGTGGAATCACGTGAACGTCAATGGTGTAGTTGAAGTAGGTGAACCTAACGTACTCGTAATAACCCCCACCACCCCTAGCCATCAGCCTCCTCTCACCCCTCGCCCGCCTCTGCAATGAAGCCAATGTGGATTCTATACTGGATAAGACACCCTTCAATGCGTCCACATCGCTCTTAATGTCGTTCAGCGCCGTCTTGGCGTTGTAAAACTTCATGAATTCAACAGGCATCTTAACTAACGCTCAGCCACTTATATAAGCATTATTCAAAAGCGCCCACTGGTAATTATCACTGGGCCTGCCTCTGCCTAGCAGCCTCCCTCATGGCTTGTCTCTGCCTTTCAGGGGCCTTAAGCTCCTCGGGAGCTATGGTCCTGCCCATGATTGTCTGAGGCACGTATGCACCACCGGCGAAGGTGAAGCCACACCTTGGACACTGCCAAATGCCGAAGGCAAGCCTCCTTAACCTAACAAGCGACCTGCATTGCGGGCACCTATGAAGCCCCCTCTGCTTAACCTCAATCTGAAGCACCTTCCTCCTAACACCCATCCCATACCTAGCCCCAAACCTACCAGTTGGCCCAACTATCTTAGTATGGCTAAACGGCACGACACATCAAGGAGACTGGCATTTAAAAACTTTACCATGATAACCTTCTAAATACCCTCAGCCGTTGGTTTGGGTATGGAGTACAGGGTGTTTGGGAGGAGTGGTGTTAAGGTCTCAGCCGTGGGCATGGGGACGTACTACGACCCGGTTTGGATAGTGTTATCAAGGCTGGGCATATTAAGGTCTAGGAGGCTTAAGGTGCAGGCGCTTAGGCTGGGTTTGGAGAACGGCATCAACCTAATAGACACGGCCGAGATTTACGGTAGTGAGCCCATTGTGGCCGAGGCAATTAGGGGCTTTAATAGGGATGAATTGTTCATAGCCACTAAGGTATGGCCAACGCACCTTAAATATAACTCAGTGATTAAGGCCGCTAGGAATAGCGCAAGGAGACTTGGGGTTAAGTACATTGACCTCTACCAGATTCACTTCCCGAACAGGAGGGTGCCCATTGCAGAAACCATGAGGGCCATGGAGCATCTGGTGGATGAAGGCTTAATAAGGTTCATAGGGCTGAGCAACTTTAACCTAAACCAGGTTATTGAGGCTCAAGGAGCCTTGAAGAAGTACGAGGTGGTTTCCCTCCAAATGCCCTACAGCCTAATCGATAGGAGGATTGAGGCGGATATAATACCCTATGCCAAGAGGGAGAACCTAGCCATACTATGCTACTACCCACTTGGCCACGGAAGGTTAATCAGGGAGTTCCCAAGGGACCTGGTTGAAATGGTGAGCAGGAACCATGGGCCAAGGACCCCTGCCCAAATAGCCCTAAACTGGATAATAACGAAACACGAGAATACCTTCCCAATACCAAGGGCATCAAACCCGATGCACGTTAAGGAGAACCTTGGGGCGGTTGGCTGGAGGCTGAGTGACGAGGAGGTTAAGGCCATTGAGGAGAGGGTTAAGGCAAGATTCAAGTGAATGTTTACTAGAGTCTAAAGATAGGGCTAGGTATTACCCAGGAGGTGGTGAGTTGATTGTTAAGCTGGTGGAGAAGGGTACAGGTAGGTTAATAGGGGTTCAGGCGATGAATGTTATTACCCGTCTACGTGGTGGAGCAACCCACCCTAAAGGACTAGGCTTGTCCCATGCTGCACATGCCTGGGACCATTAATCATAGCCGCCCACCATATTCAGTTAAGCTTTAATCAAGGGGCACGTTTTAAATAGCAACACCAAATACGCTGCAGTGGTTAAGCCCAGTGATAGGGTTAGGTTGCTCCTAAGGGAGCTTGAGGGGAGGGGAGTTGACTTAGCCCTAATATCCACGCCAGTTAACCTAAGGTACTTAACTGGCATTGGGCTGAAGGCCTTTGAGAGGTTTAGCGCATTGCTCCTATGCGTGGGGACTGGTGAGGTAACGTTGATAGTGCCCAAGCTCGATGAGGGTAAGGCAATAGCCACAGGTCTACCCTACCTAACCTACCTCGACCAGGAGGGGCCCTTGGGAGCTATTAGGAGGGCTACTTCAGGTTGTGGTGGGGTTAGGGTTGTTGGGTTTGAGGGTAATGCGCCGATCAGGAACCTTTGGGTGCTTAGGGGTGTGTTGGGTAGGTTCAGGGATGAAGACATTGACCCAGTTCTAGCAGGCATGAGGATTGTTAAGGATGAGGACGAGTTAGGCAGCATAAAGGCTGCGGTTAGGGCTATTGAGGAGGGGCTTAGGGCTGCCAGGGAGGCCATTAAGGCTGGGGTCACTGAGACTTGGCTGGCTAGGGTGATTAGTAATGCAATAGCCGAGGCTGGGGCTGAGCCCGGGGATGTGCTTGTTCAATCAGGTCCAAACTCAGCAATACCACACTGGCTACCTGGAAATAGGCGTATTCAACAAGGTGATGTAATAGTCGTTGACGCGACGGCAACTTACAATGACTACTATGGCGACTTAACGAGGACATTTACGCTTGGCGAACCGACGGCTGAGTTCAACAGGATCTATGGGTTAGTTAAGGAGGCCCACGATGAAGCGATTAGGGCGGTTAAGCCTGGGTTAACCGGGGCATTCATAGACTCAGTGGCCAGGGGTGTGATTGAAAGGAATGGTTACGGGGGTTATTTCATACACAGGACTGGGCATGGGTTGGGGCTTGAGGTCCACGAGGAACCCTACATAAGTGGTGACTACGATAAGCCACTGCCAAGGGGTTCCGTGTTCACTATAGAGCCTGGCATTTATCTGCCTGGTAAATTTGGGGTTAGGCTTGAGAGTGACATTGCAATAGGGCTTAACGGCGAGGTCATCATCTTCGATTCATACTGGCCGTATTACTGACCTTCTCCCTGCCCTGAGGATACAGGTTCCCGTTAAGGTAAGGAGATTTCCCTCACAGTGGTTTCACCAGCACCTCTACCATGAGTCGTGAGGATCCTGGATCAGCACCGTAGAACTCTGAAAAATTATACACTATCTGCTTTGCCTCAAGACTTCACTAAGCATCCTAAAGGTTGTCCTGGCGTTCTCAAGCATCCAGTGATCATTATTAAAGAAGACGTAAACCTTAACCGGGTTCAGTTTCATAACCCTGTTGATCAACTCTCTAAGCTCCTCATCACTGTAATTATACCAGTACCAGTTCGCCCTACCGTGTAGCCTAAGGTAAACCACGCCGTTGGTGGATGTGATCCAGGTCACCCCAGGTTCATCAACCGAGACCACGGTTACGCCCAACCCCTTAATAGCATCCATTACCTCGTTTCTGAACCATGACTTGTTCCTAAACTCCACGGCAAACCTCCACCCAAGGCCACTCTCCCTGGCGAAGAGTCTAATCCTCTCAGTATTCTCACCACTATAGGTGAAATTTGGCGGCAGTTGAAATAGGTAGAAGTCCACGTACTTGTCAAGTGGTGTGAACAGTTCCTTAAACCTGCGCCAAGCATCCAAGGCATCTTCCCTTAACCTCTTAACGTGGGTTATGTACCTATGCACCTTAATGGACCAGCGTAGGCTTGACCCCTTACGAACCCAGGACAGTATCTGGTTCCTGAAGGGGAACCTGTAGAATGAGGCGTTCAACTCAATGGCGTTAAGCCCTGAGTACCTCACGTACCAGTCCAGTGATGAGTCTTCATTCCAGTCGTAGAGCCAGCCTGATGTACCCACGAAAAACTCCACTGTTTAAATGGGCCTCGCCTTTATTTAACCCTCACTGGCTCACCTGGGATACTGGGCCAAGCGTCTTATTGAAGACCTCGGTGAAGGTTCTGTAGGCCTCATCACCGTAGAGACACACTATAATCCTCCTAACAGACCTAAGCGAATTGGCCATGGACTTGATGGCGTCGGCCATTAGCTCAGCCGCCTTATCGTAGGGAAACCCGAAGATCCCCGTTGATATTGCGGGTAGGGCTATGCTGGTTAGGTTCAGTTCCTCAGCCTTCCTAAGCGAGTTAACCACGGCATCACGCAGTAGGTTTGGGTCATCTACACCCCACCTTGGGCCGACGGCGTGTATCACGTACTTAGCCTTAAGCCTACCAGCCCCGGTGACCGCGACCCCACCCACTGGGACTGGGCCATGCCTCCTAACCCACTCCCTGGATTCCTCCTGTATAACGTAGCCACCCTTCCTCACTATAGCCCCAGCCACACCACCCCCATGCTCAAGGTATTGGTTTGCTGCATTAACTATTGCGTCGGTCTCTACCTCAGTTATGTCACCCTTAATCAACTCCACGGTTACCCCATTGCTGAACCTGAACCTAACCACAACCCTTAACCGTTCCCTCGATCTAAAGCGTTAACTCATATGGGCCAGGTTCCTGGGTCATTAGCTGGGTAGCTTAATTATGTTTAGTATAGGCCTAGCTGCCCATTCGTCCTAAGCCTAATCGTAGTTAACGTGACTGTTAGCCAGGTTAGTAGGGCTAGGATGACTATTATGATGACTGAGTATAGCAGTTGCACTGGTAGGGGTATGTTGATTTCGTTAATGCCCAACGCCGACTCCCTCATGAGGACCACTGGGTAGGCCAGCGGCGAGTACCTGTTGATTGACTTAACGTAGCCGTTAACCTCCCCCGGTATTAAACCACCTAGGGTTGGGAGTATGAACTGGGCTATGTTGGTCACCACCCAATTTGACCTAAGCCTAATCACAAGCATGGAGTAGATGACGGAGGTGAAGAGTAACTCCAGGGTTACTAGGAGTATTGAAACTGCGAAGAGCATTGGGTTA
>JAPWUH010000058.1 GCA_028275645.1 Caldivirga sp. | reverse complement strand
GTTTACCGTGCTCTGACCAGTGTTAACCAGGGTTATTGAGCCTGCTGGTGAGTATACTGAGGTTATGAAGCCATATTCATTCACACTCTTCATGACATTGCCCGACACGCCCACCGACGGTAATGGGGTTGGGAAGTAAACCTCAACGTACTCCAGTGTATAACCTGGACCCGGGGGTAGTGGTGCGGTTATTGTGTACGTACCACCCGCTGGTATCGATAATTGCACTGTTTGGTTCACTACGTCAATGTACTGAACCTCAGCATAGTAAGGTAAATTAATGGTTATAGCCTGGTTTTGAGCTGGGACTACCTGCTGCGTGGAGACTGCAGCGTAAGCCACGGCGTAGTATAGCATTAGGCCTGCCGCAAGCATTGCCATTATCCTTAATACCCTGGTTTTATGTGACATACGAAATGCTGCTTAGTAATGTTTAATAAAATAATCAGATAAAATAACTATTAGGTATATTAAATTCGCTAGGAAAGTAAGGGTTAATACTGCACCACGACGCCTTGGTCATTAATGTCGGCTGAAATCACCTCACCACCGGCTAGTCTCATGGCCATCGAGACCTTATCCTCCACACCGGGGGCTAGGGCTATTACTGCGCCACCACCTCCACCACCACTTAACTTAGCCCCTAGTGCGCCGGCTCTCCTGGCCATGTAGACCATGTTGGCTATTCTATGGTTTGATACGCCTAAGGCCTCTAATAGACCTTGGTTTATGTTCATTAACTCCCCCAACATCTGGTAATCACCCTTACCCAGGGCTATCAGGGCCTCATCAACCACAACCTCTATTGAGTCCATTATCTTGCCTACAACCTCAGGGTGCCTGCTGTAAAGCTCCCTAACCCTCCTGACTAACTCGCCTGTTGTGGACTCCCTCTCTACGTGGCCTATGACCACCGGTAGCCTAGGTGGGGCACTAATCCTCCTCAACTCAACCCCTGGCCTAATGTAAACCACGCCGCCTAGGCTTGAGGTGGCCGTGTCCATTGGGCTGGCTGACCCTTGAACCGTTAACTCAACCCTATGCCCAAGTTTAGCCACCTCCTCCCTACTCAACTCAACCCCAATTAACTTAGCGTAGGCCACCACTGTGGCCACGGATACTGCCGCCGATGTGGCTAAGCCTGCCCCTGTGGGTAGTTGACTCTCAATGGTTACCTTAATGCCCTTTAAGTCACCACCATAACCCTCGGAAACTATCCTCAACGCCGTTAATGCGTACGAGGCTAGTTTAGCTAACTGGGGACCATCAATCACACTTCCCTCAATTGAACCGCCGGTGACCCTTATGGCCACACCCCTAACTGCTAAATCTCTGGCAACCACCAGCAGTGAATCGTCTCCCTGCCTCTCAACAGTAACCCTAACCCCCTTGTCGATGGCCATGGCTATTGCTGGTTTACCGTAAACCACCGCATGCTCCCCAAACAGCTTAACAACCCCCGGCGCTGTTGCGGTTACCCTCACACCCACTGAGGTCACCTGGCTCCCTCTTGGCTATACTAAGTAGCGCCGAGCCCAGTTGATTAAGGTTACTGAGCAGGTTCCTCAAAACCTCCCTAATGCCCTCATCCACATTACTGCCCAGCAAGGGCTTAAGGAGATCTTTAACGTCGCTGGGCATGAATGGGTACAGCGCAGCGAATTCCCTAGACCTTATGGTGACCATGGTTTCGAGAAAACCCTCAAGGAGCCTCCTAATACTCCCCTCAGCGGCCACGTACATGTTGTACATACTCCTGACTTCGCATTGGCTCACCTTCACACATGACTTGGTTGACTCGTAGTACCTTATGAGAATCTCAATATCGTTAACAGTCCCCTTACCAACAGCCTTGGTGAAGGACTTACTGTTAATCCTTTCCTTGAGCCTCCTAACCGACCCCTCTACGTCACTTAGGCTAAGTGACACTGTGAAGCTAGGTTGAGGAGCTTATAACTGTAATAGGTGTGATGCAGCTTAGTGGGGTTTAGACCTACTCCTCCCTAATTATTGACTGAGCCTCGGCATATATGAAGCCTATTATCAACCAGCCTAGGAAAAGCTCTATGAAGACCGGGTTTGTTGAGACCACAGCTGACGTTATTGAGTAGGCGGCCAACGCCAATGCAGATGATGCAAGAATTATCTGCCCTAGGTACCTCTTAACCCTCCTGGCGCTAATCCTTATTAATGATACATCCGACACCACATGCACGATTAAGCCAGCCATCGTTGATAATGCGCCCAAGACTAGGAAAGCCATTAATGGTGATAATGAGCTAGATGCCAACACACTAACCAGTATTATCCCCACCGATGATACTAATACGGCAAGCGTGGGGTTATTGGTATTGACGTTGATGTAGCTTAGGGGCTTTGGCAGCCAGCCATCAATAGACATTGCGTAGAGGACCCTTGATGATGCTAGGTTATAGGCTAGGACACCCAACACGCCATCATTAATGAGGGCCAGCAGCACCGGCACATCTATGAAGATCCCCAGGTACCTGTGCAGTAGGTAAAGTACTGGGGAGTTAAAGGAGCTCAACGATACCATAGACCTTATAAATCCCTCAAAGGAGCTGAAGGAACTGAACAAGATCAATCCGGCTGAATTAAACGCCAGTAGGTCAAACGCAGCCAGTAGCCCCCCTGCAAGTATCACCGCAACAATGGCCCTAGGTATGGTTTTACTGGCCATCCTTGTTTCACCTGAGAGGGGGGTTATTGTACCGTACCCTGTTGGTATCGCGGCAGCAAATAGGACGGCGTAGCCGAATTGTGGTAGGGAGACGCCTTGGCCGTTGATTAGGTTGAGGTTAAGGTTGAAGTGCGATAGGTATAGCAGTACTGCACCAATGGCCACTAGAATACCAAGCTCAAGTGAACCCGCGAACACGGCATACCGGGCAGACGGCTTAATACCCAATATCGCCAACACGGCCTGAACTACAAGAAGCACAGTAAGCGTGTACATGAAGTTTATGTGGAATAGGAACCAGGTAATCCCAGCAGCACCTATGGCGTAGGCACTGCCGTATAGTATTGAGTAAAATAGGTAGACAAAACCCGTCACAATACCCACTCTGTGGCTTATGAGGTGGTTAGCGTAGGTGTAGTACCCACCCGTCTTGGTTATTCGCTGGGATAATTTATAGACCACGAGCCCATTGACGAGTACTATTAGTGTACCAATTAAAGCCGCTAAGGGTGCCAGTAACCCAGCGTACAGTATTATTGCTGTACCATACGTAGTTATGCTTAGGAATGGGGATTGACCACCCAGTGATGCGAAGAATACCTCCCTAAAGCTCAATACCCTCCTTAATCCACTACCACTGCTATACTGCCTTCCTTCACCACCTGAACTGCCCGTGGTAACCATCTTCAGCTAATCCATGTGGGATATGCCTTTATAAACCTTACTCATAGTCATATCCGCTTTTTGAAAAACTTACTTAATATTAATTATTAATAGTTAAACGTTATTTATCTACTATTATTTAATTCGTTTGAGAGTTAATATCATTAAGCCGATAATTGCTTACTTCTGCTTATCCCAACCGTCTTAAGCACAAGCACCAGTAATCCTAAGGCCACTAAGGAGATACCGATAGCCAAGTACATAACGTTAACCTCAATGAGTTGAGGCATTGAGAATGATGCATTAGTGGGTTGCTCCTTGGGTACTTGCTGTGTGGTTGCCGTGGGGGTGTATTGAAGTGCCGTGAAGTTTATGGTGTACTGGGCTATTGGGCATGACCTCAACTCGTAGTAAAGTTGCCTCAGGAAGAGTGAGTAGGCTATTGACTCCTCATATAGCGACAACGCCTCTATCATGTAGCTTTGGCTTGACGCAGATGATGGGTTACCCGCAAGGCTATTGTTATACTGCCTAAACCAGTAATTGCCGAATTGAATGTACGCGCTTGATAGAACCGGAAGCCCATTGCACTGGGAAACCAAGGCTTCATTATAAGTAGCAACATTCCTAACGACATTGAGTAGGTATAGGGATGCATTAGTACCGCCAACTAGGAACATGGCATGCATTATGGCGCTGGCTGATGCTATGGCATCTAGACTAACAGCAAGCGCCTTTAGGTACAGGCCATTTTGGTAAAATTCCTGAGCCACATTGGTTTGGTTAATTAACTGGTTGATAGTGCTTATGAAACCTATGCTTGTGGTTAACCCCTCGGCACTGGCTAGGGAGTATAGGTAGGTTACCGTGGTGTAGGCGTAAGACACGTATAGTCCACTTAACTTAGCTAGGTAACTCCTGGGTATCGGATTACCACCATTAATGGCGTTAAGCACGTTAAACCAGTACTTAAGTGTAATTACTCTAGTGTATAATTGAGCTAAGTCGCTGGGCAGGTTAGCCATATTACCATTGTTAATGTCATTAATTGTCTTGTTCAGCAGCGTTTCAGCTGAGTATATCCTGTCATATATGCCGACCATTATGTCCAGGTTAGCTGTGGTGGGCTGGGTTTCATTAACCTCACTAGTCATTAGCCTTAACTCGGCGGACATATTAGCCGCAAGCGCCCTCGCATACCCCAACGTCACGTTCTTGAATAAGTTTGTGTAGTAATCTATGAGAGCATCGTACAGTAGGCTAGCCGCTGTGTAGTAGTCACCATTATTAGCGCTGCTCAATGCGGCCTCGTAGTCGGCTTGGTTACCTAACGCGGACTCATTACCGTATTTAACGTAAAGGACCTTGTAAAGGTACTCACTTATAGCTGATATGTTACCGGTGATCTGTGGTGATGGTTGAAGGGAAAGGTTAAAGCTACGCCCAGTGAAGTATTGTATAGCCTGGTACACTGTGGCCACGGGCACTACATCAACGCCCAACTGCTTACCTAAATTCACAAGGTTAATGACCTGGCCGCTTGATGATACGTAGTTCTGCTGCCCATAGGGTATGAGTATCGTTGAGAAGCCCAATTGCGCCGCAGCCCTAATCTTATCAGGTATGCCACCCACAGGCCCTATTGTACCGTCAGGCATTATCATGCCTGTCATGACTACGTGCGGGTTTAGGCTGCTGTTGGTTAACAGTGCATACATCCCAACGGTCATGTAGCCACTGGCTGATGGCCCACCCACCTCTATCGTGCTTGAGTTCACGTTAACCAGGAAGTTGTAGTTGGTTAACGATTGCCCAGCCAGGGTTGTGGCGACGAAGGCGGCTATTTGGCTTGAGGATATGAAGGTACCCCCCTCACCTATTGGTAACGGCATGGCTGAGACGTACACATTACCACCCAGGTAGCTTGGCAACCCCTTAACTGCCGTTATGGTTATGTTAATCACCGCACCTTGATTACCCGACACGGCTAATGCATGAATCGTGACACTACTTACGTATATTGACCCAGTGCTCCATGCGTATGCAACCATAGACGCGGCTATGGCTAGCATTAACGCTGGGATTACCCTATTGACCTTCATCAACGTTCCATCAGTCATCTCCTATATAAACATTTTCCAAAGTGGTTATACACTATTAGCCATTCTCCCTGCCCATAGTTCAATGACGCCGTCGGGTATTGTTAAATCACTCCTGTAATAACGCTCCAACCCACCACGCCTAACCACAACACCAGGTTCGCCATCAACCACCTTACCTATCACCGAGGCATTCACGCCTAGGCTCCTTAACCTGCTGATTAACTCGCTTGCTTTATCCTCACTGACGCCTATCAGCAGCGAGCCTGAGGATAGGACAGTTAATGGGTCTAGGTTGAATACGCTGAGTATCCTCCTAGTCACCGGTAGTATTGGGATGTCCTCCTCATTAATGATTATTCTCCTTCCCGAGGAGTACGCCATTTCAATCAACCCCTGTAGGACACCACCCTCAGTTGGGTCATGCATCGACGATGCATAGTCAACAGCGCTTAAGGCCTCCTTAACCACAGACACCATTCTGTAGAGGCCCATGGCCTCCTCAAGCTCCTCCTTACCCACCACATTAATTAACCTGTCCTTGAAGTCGCTGGCTAGTATTGAGGTTGCCTCGAGGGCCGCGTACTTAGTCATCACTATTACGTCGCCTACCCTTAAGCCGCCGGTCCTCACATACCTATCCCCAACCCCAATGGCCGTCACCACGGCTATTGGTCTAGTTACCGCATCCGACTTCTCCGTGTGGCCTCCCACCAATGTTGCGTTCAGCTCGATTAAGGCATCGTTAACCTGTTTCATGATGCCCGCTACTTCATCATCCCCTGACCCCATGGGCATTATTAACGTTACTAGGAACCACCTAGGCCTAATACCCCTGGTGGCCACGTCATTAGCAGCCACGTGGATGGCTAACCAACCTAGTAGGTTACTTGAACCAGTGACTGGGTCTACGTGGGTTGCGAGATACTTCCCGTCAATTTTAACAACCGCTGCATCTTCCCCAACACCTGGCCCAACAACCACGTCGGCATCTCTAATGCCCAGTCTCCTAAGCACCACATCCCTAATGAACACGTTACTGAACTTAACCATGCCTGTTGAGCTGGATTTACGCATTTATTTAACTATCCTCACATAGGTGTTAACCGCCCTCACCATGCATACGTTCACTATCCCCAGCTCCTAAGGTTCACTGCCCAGTTGCGATAGGTTAAAATAGAACATATAGGGGGATTAATTTATGGAACAGGCGAACCTTGACGACGCCATCAACGCCATTATTAAGGCTATGGGGCAGATGGACAGTAATGAACTAGGTATAACAATTCAGGAGGCTGTTCAATGCATCCTATGCACGCTATACGGAGCCTCCTCAAACGTGAAGCATAGCATACAGCCGGTTAATGGCCTCAGCGACCTCATAAGGGCACTGAATGATCCATACGTTAGGAAGGAGTTGGACTGTTTCTGTCTTCATTAATTATTTATGGTTACCCATACTTATTGGTGTTTAAGCCTTTTAGGGCTATTAAGTAGGCTGATGTTGTGTGTTTGTCTAGCCTGTATTTTCTCATTGTTTCGTCGTGTTCTTTGGAGTTTGTTGTTCCCCTTGGGTTTACGTAGCCAACTCTAATTGAGTACAGTGGTGCCTTCATGGTTATTTTCTCGATGATTGAGCTCCTGAAGGTTGTAACCTTGTGGTTGTAGTTTTCATGCTTCCTATCGCCACCCCTAATCCACATTAGCCTCAGCCTGCCGAGGGTCTCT
>JAPWUH010000057.1 GCA_028275645.1 Caldivirga sp. | reverse complement strand
GTTGGGTAGGTGAAGTTTAGCCTCATGTTGTTGTGCACATCCTCATCTGGGTAGAAGGACTTACCTGGTACGTAGGCTACCTTATACTTCCTTATGGCTAAGGCAAGCATATCCTCAGTCCTTATGTTGCTGGGCACGGTTACCCATATGAACATGCCCCCACTGGGCCTTGTCCATGAAACACCCCTGGGCATGTACCTTGATAATGCATCCAGCATTGCATCCCTCTTAACTTTATAAGTCTCCTTAATGATAGATATGTACCTGTCCACGATCCCCCTCCTCAATAGCTCGTACGCTATGTACTGGCTTAGTGTAGGTGTGTGTAGGTCTATGGCCTGCTTAGCTATGGCTAACCAGTTAACCACCTCCTGATCCGCAACAACCCAACCAAGCCTAATGCCTGGCGCAATTATCTTACTGAACGTCGACATGTAGACTACCCTACCCTCCCTATCCAACGCCTTTAAGGGGGTTGTGTCCACGGGTTCGAATGTGAAGTAGCTGTAGGGGTTATCCTCAATGACCATTAGGTCGTATTTACTAGCTAACTCAAGTAGTGCCTTCCTCCTATCCAGGCTCATGGTTATGCCGGTTGGGTTTTGACACACAGGTATGGTATAGAGAAACTTAATCCTAGCCCCCTCACTCCTAAGTCTCTTAATGGTGTCCTCAAGTTTATCAATAACTAACCCATCATTATCCATATCAACGCCAATTATCCTGGCCCTGTAGACCCTGAAGGCTTGCAGTGCAGCTAGGTATGTTGGCTTTTCCGTTATTATGACGTCGCCGGGGTCTATGAAAACCCTCGCCACCAGCTCTATGGCCTCCTGGCTACCGACTGTTGGGAGTATTTGGGTTGGATCAGCCCTAATGCCGTACCTCGACATGAACCTGACGAGCTCATCCTTGAGCTCATCAACCCCCTCAGTCTTGCCGTATTGAAGGGCCTTTAAGCCGTAATTACTGATGACGTACTTGGCCACATCAGAATATTCACCCAGCGGTAATTGGGATAGGTCAGGTAAGCCGCCACCAAAGGATATTACATCTGCCGTGACCCACTTAAGCAGCTCCCTTATATCACTAGCCTTCATGTAGTTGGCCCTTTCCGAGAGCAAGCCATCAATGTTCATTGGGTTAACATACCTAAGCCGGCTGTATAAGTATTTCCTACATGCTTAAAAAGGCGGCTTAGGTGATCTTACAGCAATGATTGTCAGGATTACCAAGTCTAAGGCCCTTGGGCTGGTTGAGGCACCTAGGTCAAAGAGTTGGGCCATTAGGCTTATATTACTGTCGACAATAAGTAATGGTGAATCCACAATATGTGGCTTACCCCAATCTGACGATGTGGAGGCTGCTATTAGAATGGCAAAGGCCCTGGGGGCTGAGGTTAAGCAAAGTGGGGAATGTATTGTGGTTACGCCAAACTCGAAACCATGCGGTGGATACGTTGATGTTGGTGGTTCAGGGACAACTCTAAGGATTGGCACAGCCCTGGCTGCAACCTGCAGTGGTTCAATCACCATTGATGGTGATGAGACGCTTAGGGGTAGGCCAATACGGGAGTTACTTGAATCACTGGAGGAACTGGGGGCACGCGTCTCAGGGTATTCACTGCCGGTTACCGTAACTGGGCCGATTAGGGGTGGTTTCGTCGAGGTTAGGGGTGATTTAACTAGCCAATACATCTCAGGGTTAATGCTAACGGGCCTAGTTGTCGGCTTAACGATACGGGTGATTGGTGAGCCAGTGTCTAGGCAATACATTGACTTAACCAGGAGGGTTATTGAGGAATCCGGGTGCAGGGTCCACGCCACCGGCGACACAATAACCATTAATCAATGCACCCCAAGGCTAG
This sequence comes from Caldivirga sp., assembly GCA_028275645.1. Lineage (GTDB taxonomy): Archaea > Thermoproteota > Thermoprotei > Thermoproteales > Thermocladiaceae > Caldivirga. Next base: position 5,344 of record JAPWUH010000057.1, on the reverse strand, counting down.
GTACCCTTAATGTCCCAGGGGATTATGCCCTCTCAGGCTTCTACGCCGCATTAGCCTTAACCACAGGGGGTAGTGTCACCGTGACCGGGCTGCCTGAGCCCATGGGTTACGGTGATGATTCTGTGGTTAACCTGTTCAGGGAGATGGGGGCCGTAAGTACATTCAGCAACGGCAATTGGACCGTTGAGGGTAGGGGTGAGTTAAGTGGGGTGTTAGTTAACCTTAGGGACTCACCGGACCTAGCCCCAGTCGTGGCGTCGGTTGCCCCATTTGCAGCTGGGGAAACTGTGATAACTGGTGTTAGGCACTTGGCCTTTAAGGAGAGCAATAGGTTAGTGACCATATCAAGCACCCTGATGGCTTTTGGTGCGCATGTGCAGTACAGTGAAGATGAAATAAGGATACTAAGTTCTAGAACTCACGGCGCATTCATTAAGTGTCCAAATGACCATAGGATAGCCATGATGGGTGGGGTTATTGGTGCTGGCTCAGAGGGTGAAACCACCATTGATAATGCCGAGTGCGTTAACAAGAGTAACAGGTTGTTTTGGAGGGACTTAAGTAGGTTGGGGATTAATTTACGGGAGGATTAAATCAACCACTAGTAAGGCCAATACCCCACCTTGCATATTGAGGTTTAACACTTACGGTAAGGTTTAAGATTAGTCCTTCGGATTGCAATGTAACTAGGTTGACTTCCGGTGGTTAATGAGGTAACGAAGCCGTGGGTGGATGAGAGGAGGTATCAGGAGGATAGGTTCATGGAGGCGCTTTACGAGGCTGAGTTAGCCGAGAGGTTCATGAAAAATGGCCTTTTAAGGAATGCCGCAGGTAAGGCTTACCAAGCCTTGAAAGCATATGTGGCAGGCCTATCCGTGGACTATAGGGACTTGCTTTCACAGTACTTCCCGGGGAGGAGGAAGATTACACCAACGAAGACTGTGGAGAGGGTTGACTGGGTAATAGCCGTCATGCCTTCAGGTAGGTTAAGGGAAGTTGCTGCAATAATTGGGGATAGGGACCTTAGATTAGTCACTGAGGTAGCTATAAATCTACATGAGTTTCAGTATAACGGCTTCGATAGAGATATGGAGGTTTCACGGTATAGTAGGGAGGAGTTCGTTAGGAGGGATATTTCACTGGTCATCGATTTCATCAGGGGTAGGCTCTCGCACATGAGGAAGTAGGGGCTAGGGCTTTAAACGTAGCCTCAGCTACTTGACGATAAGCACAGGCTTGTTTGAGTGCCTAGCCACCTTCTCAGATACCGAACCCAGTAGGAACCTTGCTAAGCCCCTTAAACCCCTTGAACCAACCACTATAAGGTCCACGTTAAGTCTCTCCGCGGTTTCAAGTATCTTATCGGCTGCATTACCCCTAGCCAGTATGGTCTCGGCGTTAACACCCATGTCAACAGCCCTGGCCTTAGCCTTGCTTAGTATCTCATTACCAGCCTTAACCATGTCATCTATTATATTAACCATTATGGGCATGGCTGACGTAGCCATGGCAACCTTATCCTCCTCGACGACGTGTATTATATATAAGCTTGAATTGAAGACCTTAGCTAACCTTATGGCCACGTCAACGGCCTTATCGGAGTATTGCGAGCCATCGGTGGCTACGAGTATTTTGCTAAACATAATTTTAAAAATAAACCCGTATTAATAAGCACTAACCCATGTGCCTGGTTGATAGGATAGACGCGGAGACGCATGCGCATGCCACTGAGGATTACGATAAGGTTATGTCCACGTTAATTAACCTACTTGGCCCAGGGGTTGCTAAGCTAGTTGAGGTTAGTTCACTTAGGGGGCATTACAATAACCCGATTAAGGTCTTCAGGGTTGTGTTAAGACTTAAGGGTTGTGGTAATGATGATATCGTCAGGGGTATTGCTGCCAGGCTCTCTGATGAGGATAAGAGGTTGATTAAACTTTCCCTAGAGTCAAGGGTTAGTGGGAATAAGCTTTACCTCAGGTTCGATAAGCAGAGACTTTACTTAAATGAATTAACGTTAAGCGGCGGTGACGACGTCGTTAGGGTTGTCATACACCTAAACCCGGTTAGGTTGAGGGGGAGCTCAATGATGAGTATCCTTAAGGAGGTGGGGTTAATCACTGGTTAACCTCATTGATTGTTATCCCAATGGGTGACTTACTGATATCCCACGCCGCTGAGGCTAGTTTGTGTATAAATTCGGCACTGTATTCGCCTAACTGACCCAGCTTAGCCTTATACCTACCCAGCACTAGGTTGAAGGCGAATAGGCTTATGCGCCTTATTATGAACTTGGCCACGATGTTCTCTACGTTACTTACTATCAGGTCCACGGACCTCACGGCCTCTTCCATGGACTTTATCAATGCCTTGAGTATGAACTCCCTCCTCAACGGATCCTCAATCATCTTGTCAAGGACTGTGAAGTCCCTCCTCCTAAGCGCGCCCATGGGTATGAAGGGTAGTGGGAATGTCAATATCCTATACTTCTTTAACCTATCCAGCAACTCAAGGCTAGCGGCTACATCCTCATCCCTCTCACCGGGTAGGTTAAGTATCATCGTCCCAACCACAACCCACCTATTGTCATTCAGTATGCCTACGGCCTGTTCAACAATGTCAGGGTATTGCCTTGGTGTGAAGGGTTTTGCCTTACCAGCCATCAGCATGTTCAGTAGCCTCGGGGACCCAGTCTCAATACCCATTTCTATGAAGCTCCAGTCACCACCCTCATTCATGTACTCCCCAACGAACTTAACAAGCTCAGGGGCCTGGACAACCACAGCGGCTGTCGTGAAGTCTGTATGTAGTCTGTAGTCCTCTCCGTAGCGCTTAATCAATCTATAGGCCTTAACCACAAGCTCCTTAACCTTATCAGGGTTTGGGTCAATACCCTTAGCCCCATACCTGAAGAACTCATCACTGTGCAGTGTTATGCTTTTGAATCCACCCTTCTCAATGTTGATTATGATCTCCTTCTCTATATGCCCCTCGAAGGGGAATGAGGAGATCATGCCGCTTAGCGTTGGTGTGCAGAATGCGCAACCCCTGCCACAACCCCTGGTAACCTCAACCATGCCCCCTATCGACGGTGTCACTATAGTAGGTACCTCCTCCACCGAGGGCGGCCTACTGTTAACGATCCTACCCCTAACATCCTCACCCTTAAGTATCCTCTCAAAGAGCACGGGACCGTAATTCTCAAAGTTACCCTCGTAAACCACGTCCACACCCAGCTTCTGCCAGGCCCCAGTGTCCACAAGTTGCCATGCCGCCGGCCCACCCACAACAACCTTTATGTGGTCCCTGTGTGCCTTTATGGCTGGGTGCTCAATGACCTCTAGGAAAGACCTGGCTATGTACGGTAATCCCCTGTACGGTAGATCAGCCAGCTTTAGAATCCAGTACAATATGCCTGAGCCGTAGCTGAGGCCCAGGGCATCCATGGTGTATATCCCAACTATCCTTGTCCTTGGGCCAATAACTCTATCAAGCTTATATGGACTTGCTATCACTACGTCATTCCTACTGAACCCGTAGTTCAGCAGTGTAGCCTCAACCTTAGCTAAGCCGTAGGGAGCCCTCTTAACCCTACCCTCCCTATCGCTGGATACCCTAAAGAACATGTGGGCTATCCTCCTTCTAAAGTAGTTCTCAGGTATGGCGCTTGCAAAGCCAACCACAGATGCGCCGAAGGTATCGCTCGCTGTGGCTATTTCGCTCGTTAGGACTATTAGATAACCATCATTGTGCTTAGGCATTACGTCGAATATACTCATCCGGTTTAAAAATCCTTTCGGCCTACTCAAATGGATTGATTAGGATAATTAACGAATATATTACCGTTAAATGCCGAAAAACACCATGTGGGTGAAAAGTTTATAAAATAGGTTAAGGCGGTTCACTGCATGTCTGAGGAGGGATGGCAACTACCTGAGGATTGGGAATACTCGGGTGGTGTACCTGAAAGGATGCTGAAGCTTAAGGTAAAGTGCCCGTACTGCGGCCACGTGTTTGACCTTGAACTGGCCGAGTCGTGGTACAGCATGGGTATATCGGTGGCTTGCCCTAAGTGCGGCAAGGAGTTCCCGGTTAATGAACACAGTGAGGTGCTTGGTGAAGTTAAGCCGAAGAAGCAGAAGGCGTGAAGGTTTAAACTCAGTAATGGCTACAGTGCTTAAACTAAGGTTAACCGGGCACGACGAACCTGTAAACCTCAATCTCACCCGCCGTCTGGGACTTCCTAATTATCTTAATTATGTTACCTGGCTTAGCCCCCAGGCTCCTAACTAATGGATCTGTGCTCCTGATCCAGGGTAATTGCCAGGGCGCCGCGTTAAGCTTCCTTAACAATTCCCTTGCCTCATCCTTGGATAGCACGGTTGCCTTGGGCATTAACTCATGGTTGGCTATCCTCTCTAAAACCTCCTCAGCCTTAGTCTTACGCCTACCCTTACCCGTACTCCCCCTGGGCATGGCTACTCAACCTTAATCTTAGTCCCCCTACTCCCTCTACTCTTCTTGGGTAGTTCGATGGTTAAGACACCGTTCTTGTAAGTTGCCTTAGCCTTGCTTGGATCGACTTCTGCGGGTAGCGTTAACTGCTTCCTATAACTCCTATCGCTCCCCTTAGCCTCAACAATTAGAGTCCTCCCATCCTGTTCAACATTTATGTTGATATCATCCTTATCCACCCCCGGCATGTCCATTATGACCTTAATGACATCGCCCTCATCGTAGACGTCGGTTAATGGCTCTGTGTCCTCACTAACAAGGGGCCTACCCCAGGGTTTAACATTACCGAACTCCCTAATCTTAGGCTTACCGTCAGGCCCCATTGTTATTTCAAAGCCATAGTAGTATACATTGCCCTTACTTCTCCTACCGCCCCTTGGCTGCTCCTCGCTGAATGGCTTAAAGGCCTCCTCAAACTCCTTCTCCACCTCCCTCTCAAACTCCTCGATAAACCTCCTCCACTTCTTAAACCACTCATCAAAGTCCTCGAACCAGGACATAGCAACTTTATTAGACTTTAGGGCTTTAAAAACCTATGTTCTTCATCCCCCTCGCCAATCCACTAGACCTGTAAAATAATCTGCTTAAGGGGCAATACTATTTTAAGATTAATCAGGCCACTGGCCTTGCAAGTATTAAGTACCCCCACTGCTTATTAACATACTCAACGTACGGCCCCTCCTCACCATCCTTAAACACCGCGAAGACTGATGGACCATTACCACTGACCCCAGCCGCTAGGGCGCCGTTACTTAACGCCTCCCCTATCGCCTTCAATTGCCTATCATAGCCAAGGGCCCTAGCAACCATAATACCGTTAACCGTGGCT
>JAPWUH010000056.1 GCA_028275645.1 Caldivirga sp. | reverse complement strand
CCAGGACTTCGAGGTGAAGAAGGTTCTACTGGAGGAGGGTGTTGACGTTGTTAAGGAGTACTACGTCTCAGTGACCATAGATAGATCCAGCAGGACCTTCATACTACTGGCCTCACCTGAGGGTGGTGTTGACATTGAGGAGATAGCTAGGACAAGCCCGGAGAAGATATTTAGGGGTAGGATACACCCATTTGAGGGTTTAAGGGATTACACTATTAATGCCGTTAACAAGTTCATGGGGTTCACGGGTGATTTAGCCTCCAAGTTCGCCTCGTTGGTAAGGGTAATGTACAACGTCTTCGAGGCCTATGATGCGGAGTTGGTTGAGATTAACCCACTAGCCTTAACGAGGGGTGGCGATTTCGTTGCCCTGGACGTTAAGATAATGGTGGATGACAATGCCCTGTATAGGCACAGCGACATATCCGTTGAGGAGGAGGGTGACTTGACTAGGGAGGAGATTGAGGCTAGGAAGTACGGCTTCCACTATGTTGAGCTGCCAGGCTACGTGGGCGTCATTGGTAATGGGGCAGGCTTAACAATGGCGACAATGGACCTGGTTAGGGAGTTTGGCGGAGAGCCGGCTGACTTCCTCGACGTTGGCGGTGGCGCCAGTAGGGATGTCGTTAAGGCAGCGTTAACGCTGCTGCTTAAGGATGAGAGGATAAGGGGCATAGTCCTAAACATATTCGGTGGGATAACCAGGGGTGATGAGGTTGCCTATGGCGTAGTGGAGGCGTTTAAGGAGGTTGGGGCAGCCAAGCCACTTGCCATAAGGCTGAAGGGCACTAATGAGGAGGAGGGTAGGAGGATACTGGCGCCGCTCGGGGTTAAAATTTATGAAACTGCCGAGGAGGCAATAGGTGAGTTGATGAGGAACCTGCAGGGTGGTGGCAGATGACGATACTGGTTGACCAGAACACCAGGGTACTTGTACAGGGGATAACGGGTAGTGAGGGGTCTAGGCACACGCTGTACATGCTTCAATACGGAACTAAGGTTGTTGCAGGGGTAACGCCTGGTAAGGGTGGTCAGCAGGTCCACGGGGTACCTGTGTACGACTCGGTGGAGGAGGCCCTACGGAGACACCCTGACATAAATACATCAATAATATTCGTACCGGCCAGATTCGCCTCGGACGCAGTCTACGAGGCGGTGGATAATGGCATAAAGCTAGTTGTCATAATAACAGAGCACATACCGATACACGACGCAATTAGGTTCGTGAACTACGCCAAGTACAAGGGGACCGTTATAATTGGCCCAAACTGCCCAGGCGTGGTTAGCCCCACGATCAGTAAGGTTGGCATTCTGCCAAACAGCGTCTACACCAGGAAGGGGCCGGTGGGCATAATATCACGCAGCGGTACATTAACCTACGAAATATCATACCACCTAACCCAGGCCGGCTTTGGGCAAAGCACGGTGGTGGGCATTGGTGGTGATCCAATAGTAGGCACGGACATGGTTGAGGCAGCCTTAATGTTTGAAAACGACCCGGAGACCAAGTACCTAGTGGTCATAGGGGAGATAGGTGGTGACCAGGAGGAGAGGTTGGCTAACCTGGTTAGGGAAGGCAAGATAACTAAGCCCATCGCCGCCTTCATAGCGGGTAGGACAGCGCCCCCTGGGAAGAGGCTTGGGCATGCTGGGGCGATTATATCAATGGGGGTTGGCACATATGAGAGTAAGGTTAAGGCCCTTGAGTCAGTAGGCATAAGAGTCGCCAAGACACCGCTAGAGGTTGTTAAAATAATCCGTGAAATATCGGGGAGGTGACGCACCTTTAAGGTAAAAATCTCCCCAAGAGATATCTAAAACCCTTTATTCAAGGACCTGGGTTTGGTGATGCATTGATTAATTGCGGTGCGTTGGGTACAGTTATAAAGCCCATTAGTGGGTGCCAGTTAAATGGCTAGTGAGTCATGTGTTGTGGCCAGGATTAAGAATTACACATTGGTGGGTAGTGAGGTTATTAACGGTAAGGTTAATGATGTGGTTAGGAGGGTGGCCGCCGAGTTACTTAGGGAATGGGATCCGGAGAGGGGGGATTTCATGGTGCTTAGGGATGATAGGGTTATTCAGGTTAAGCTACCCTTACCATCCCCGGAGCTCTACGATAGGTTAAAGAACTACAACATTAGGAGGAGTGGTGACTCAGCGGAGGCTACAATACCAGTCTACGAGATAATATACTCAGGGAATTGGGTTAGCGGGGGTTTTAGGGCCGAGGATGCGGTGCTGGTCTTCCCATTCATATCAAGCGAGTTGAATAACCAAATAATAAGCGACGTAATCAATGCCCTGAAGGCTGAGGAGGCGGGTTTCGAAGAGGAATAGGCTGGCCAATGACCCTTCCCCCGTCTCTGGGAGGCGGGTATCGCCAGCGCGGCGAAACCCACACAGCGGAGTAACCCCACCTAAAAGGGGCAAGACTTAGCCGTTATCAGCCGCCGCATGTGGGTTATGCGCTATTAACGATGTTGGTTAGGAACTCGGCAACACCCTTCCCACTTGGGTTTCTGGTGACCAGTTTAGCCCTCTCCTTAGCCCTCCTGGTGGCGTTCCCAACTGCAACGCCAAGCCCAACGATTCCAAAGGCCTCGGCGTCAATATCACTATCCCCTATGAAGGCCACTGTTGAGCAGTCTATCCCCATTAGTTCGCACATCTTGGCGATTGCCTTAGCCTTACTGCAGTCACGGGGCCTAACGTGCACGGCATAGCCGCTTGTCTCAACGTCGTACAGGTCACTCAGCCCCATTCTCCTTAACTCATCCTTAATCCTCTCCACAACCCCGTAATCATCACCAACAACATCGATGGTAATGTCTAGGTACCTACACTGGTACTGGTAGGTTGGTCTCAATCCAAGTCTCTTAATTAACTCGTCAACAACCTCCCTGGCGCTTAAGTTACTTAACATGGTGATGGTTGACCCAACCTTGATTACGCATCCGTTTTCGGCTATTATGGGTGAGTCATCCCCCAGCCCAATGTACCTGGTCAAGGCCTCGGCTACTATTAAGGCGTTCCCAGTGACTAAACCCAGTTTAACCTTATCCTTAACCCTTTGAATAACCCTAATGGCATCCGGGTCAAGGGCTAGGTTACCCCTATCCACGGTTAATGTACCATCAACGTCCAGTAGAACTAGGTTAATGGTCATGCCGTTGGCTCGGAGTTGGGGTTAATAAGCCTTTATTATGGTTTAAATTAAGGCTTGAGGTATTTAAAGGGGTGTTTATTATGCTTCACGTGGATGGACAGGTTAATGCCGGTGTCGTTAACTACAGGGAGTTGAAGAGGATACCGTATATACTGCTGCTTCTGCAAAATGGCGTTAACGACCACGGCTTCACCAGGGTTAACGTAAGCGACCTATCTAGGCAAATAGGCACCACGCCGCAAAACGTCTCCAAGATCCTCAAGAGGCTTGAGAGGGAGGGTTACGTGATTAGGAGTGGGGCTAAGGGTGAGGTTAGTCTCATGCTCAGTGAGAGGGGTAGCGCACTGTTGAGGAGTCTAATGGATCTGATGGAGAGTTTACTGGGTAGAAACATAACGATAGTGCTCAGGGGTGTGGTGACGACTGGCCTTGGGGAGGGTGGCTACTACATGAGCCTTGAGGGCTATAGGAAGCAGTTCATAAGTAAACTGGGCTTCGACCCATATCCAGGTACGTTGAACGTTAGGCTGCTTGACCAGTACGTTAAGTATAGGCTATACCTAGAGAGGATACCTGGAATTAGAATTGAGGGCTTCAGCAACGGCACAAGAACCTATGGTGGGGTTAAGGCCTTTAAATGTGTAATAAGTGGCATACAATGTGGAGTGCTGCTCGTTGAGAGGACCTCACATGGCCCCGAGGTGATTGAGGTTATAGCACCCGTTAAGCTTAGAGATAGGTTAAACCTGAGGGATGGGGATGAGGTGACCATTAACATACTCCTCTAGTCCGCTCAATAACGAAAACGGGGTTAGCCTAACCCTTAAGGGTGAGGTTTCATCCAAGGGTCTTGGAGGCTACACCACTCTAGGGTGTTGTTAAGTTTCTATCAGGGCATGCACCCAGTGGTACAGTGGGCTAAGTCAGTCAAACGGTAATGCTTTAAAATACATGTACAGGGAGGGGAATTGGTGAGTTGAATGGCGGCTCAACAGGAGGCAACAATACTGGTTGGTAAGAAGCCAACCACAAACTACGTAATAGCCACAGTAATGCAGTTCAACCAGGGTAGCAAGAGGGTTATCCTGAAGGCCAGGGGCTCGGCCATAGCGAGGGCCGTGGCCGCAGCCACAATGGTCCGTGACAGGTTCCTGGCCGGTCAAGTGGATGTGAAGGAGGTTAAGCTACTGAGTGATAAAATAACTGGCCAGGGCGGTAAGGAGAGGGTTGTGGCGGCCATCGAGATAGTAATCGAGAGGAAGTGAGACCGCCCATAAAAACAAGGCTACTCATCACCAGTGCCGCTTTTTTGATTTTTCACCACTAATGTGAAATAAGCATTATCTTTAAACCATAGGCAAAGTGCATGTGGCACTGTACGTAATAGGCGTTGGGCCCTGGGACCCTGAGCTAGTCACGGTGAAGGCGATTAAGGCCATGGCAAGGGCCCACGTGGTTTACTACAGCTCACTGGTTAACCCAGAAATCCTTAGGCGGTATGCACGCAGAGCCAGGTGGGTTTACATGGGACACGTTAGGGGTGTTGAACATGAAGCCTACGTTAAGGAGGCCATTGAGTACGTTAAGGGTGGCCTAGAGGTGGCATTCCTCAAGAACGGTGACCCAACCCTCTTCAGCAGGGGTGTGAGGATATGCGAGGAGGCTAGGAGGGAGGGGGTTGAGTGCGTAATAATACCTGGGGTACCCAGCTTCACGGCGGCGGCTGCTGAACACCTAATTGAGCTAGGTGACGTCGTGACACTTGTATCCTACCCAAGCGTGGCCAGGGGTAGGGTTAGGAGGACAACCGTAGTATTCATGGCATCTGGGGTAATTGATAAGATAAAGGAATATATAGGGAATGGCGACTCAGCCTTAATTGTAAGTAGAGCCACCTACCCAGACAGCAGCTTAACTAAGCTAACCAGGGATAATATAGGTGGGTTAATTGTTAAGGCACCATCGCTAATCTTCATCAGGAGTGGTTGGGATGGAATTAACGACGCCTAGGCTAGTCATATCCTCGTATAAGGGGAAGTCAGGCAAAACAATAGCAACCCTGGCCATAGCCAACGCCCTAATTAGGGCAGGCTTCACGGTCTCCATGTTTAAGGTGGGGCCGGATTACATAGACCCAAGCCTACATGGCTTAATCACCGGTTCACCGAGTAGGAACCTGGACTACGTATTAATGGGCAGTGGGGTCCTTGAGAGACTCTACAGATACTCCATGGGCAGTGACATAGCCCTAATAGAGGGTGTGGCTGGGCTATACGACAGTATTGACGGTTTCAGTGAACTTGGTAGTACGGCTCAGTTGGCTAAGTTAATCAAGGCACCAGTGCTGCTAGTCATTAATGGGGAGAGGATTAACAGGACGGCCAGGGCTATCATCAGGGGGTTGAGGCAATTCGACCCGGAGGTTAAGATAATGGGTGCCGTGTTGACTAATGTTCCCCCGAGGCAGGTGGATAAGTTAACTAGGATCGTCGAGGAGGAGGGGTTACCGGTGGTTGGTGCTATACCGAGGAGTGAGGATATTGAGGAGTCATTTAGCTATAGGCACCTTGGCTTAAGGCATGCCAAGGAGGTCACCGGGCAGTGGTTCATTAATACCGTGAGCTCTGCATCAACAGGCATAAACACGGACCTGGTCATGAGGATGGCCAGAGAGTACTCGGAGCCCATAAAGCTTAGTGGTCAGTTGGAGGTGGAGGTGCCCATTGTAAGGGGGAGGCCCAGGATAGGTATCGTTGCAGGTAAGGCCTTCACCTTCTACTACCCAGAGACCCTTGAGGATGCCCTAACCTTAGGCGAGGTTAAGCTACTGGACCCTGAGGTGGATGGTGACGTTGGGGACGTGGACATACTCCTAATAGGTGGTGGGTTCCCTGAGGTCTATGCAAGCGGCCTTGAGGGTAATAGGGCCTTTAGGGCATCTGTGAGGAGATTCGTGGATAAGGGTGGTTACCTCTACGCCGAGTGCGGGGGTTTAATGTACCTAGCAAGTTCAATAATATTCAACAACAGTGAGTATGAGATGGTTGGGGTAATAGATGCGGTGGCTGTGATGCTGAATAGGCCCGTGGGCCATGGGTACGTGGTGGCTAGGGTGATTAAGGATACTTTAATTGCGCCCAGGGGAACAGTGCTTAGGGGTCATGAATTCCACTACTCAAGGCTAATACTTAAGGGCAGCTACGACCTGGCTTTGAAATATGAAAGGGGCTTTGGGGTTAATGGGATGGATGGATTCACAATCAACAACACTTACGCCCACTTCATGCACCTACACCCACACACTCACGATGTACTAAGGTCAATAATACTTAACCACGTTAAGGGGACTTAAGCCCTAGCCGTCTCTTTGGTGGTGGGTTGTTTTTGTTGTTTTCTTGGTGGTTTTCCTGGGGTTGTTTACCGTGGTGGTTCCTTACCCGTCGCTGGGGGTTTCTTGCAGCTATGGGTCTCGGAAACTCAGGGTAACCAGCAAGGACGTTGAAAATGAGTCAACAAACCCCACAAACACCACAAAAACCAAAACTACTCCATAGCCTAATGCTAATCCGCATTCTAATTACCGTTATTAGTTGTTAATGCTATAGTTTATAACCAACCCCTTAGCGGCTTGCTTAACTGGTGATGAGCCTAGGCTGGGTGATTGGTGAGCGGGGTTAATAGCGCTGATACCTCATGGCAGGCAGCTCTCATTAAAATGATCCGCCACCTGAGGTCTCTATCAAGGTCAGCTTAACAAGGCCTTACGGCGCTCTCGGCGTATGGACAATTTTTGATGGGAATTATTTATAAATATTAAGGCTTAATGGCTAGTTGATGCAGCCATTCTCAGTCTTCGACGCCCTCGTGGCGTCTGTGCAACTGTACGCAATAATAGACCCATTGGGGGCCATACCACTATTGGTTAATGTACCAAACTACGAGAACCTGATGGATAGGTTCCTTAAGCTGGTAGCCTTCACGGTACCCACCCTCCTGATCCTCTTCGCCTTCGCCGGGCCATTCATATTAAGCATATTCAGCATAAATATAAATGATTTCAGGGTGGCTGGGGGAGTGATACTCCTGATAATAGCCGTGGATGTGCTCAGGGAGGGTACACCCAGGACTATGGGCATTAACCCGGAGGAGTACATAATAGTACCCATAATAACACCCATGCTTGTCGGGCCTGGGGCAATAACGTCAGTAAT
>JAPWUH010000055.1 GCA_028275645.1 Caldivirga sp. | reverse complement strand
ATCCATTGGGGGATTCATAATGCACATGGAGGGGGGTGTTGTTAAGAATAGGCCTGGTTTGGGGGAGAAGATTTACATTGGTTTAAGGCAATTAACCAAGTGAACCTTTAACCCCATTAGTCGCTACTACTTGAAGTGCCGCCCTTACCCTCCTCGCCCTCCTCCTTCTTCTTTTCCTTTTCACTCCCACTCTCAATCTTACTGGCGGCTATTATCTCATCAATCCTGAGTATCATTGAGGCAGCCTCAACTGCCGCCTTGTAGGCCTGCGTCTTAACCACCAGCGGCTCCACCACGTTGAGGGCTATCATGTCCGTTACCTTACCGCTGAAGGCGTCAATACCGTACTTCCACCCATCCTCCCTACTCTCATGCATGTGCCTCAGCTCAGTCAATATGTCCACCGCGTCCAGGCCAGCGTTCTCGGCTAGGGTCTTGGGTATGGCCTCTAGGGCGTTGGCGAAGGCCTCGATGGCGTACTGCTCCCTACCACTGACCTTAGCCGCCAACTGCCTAACCGCCTTAGCAGCCTCAACCTCAGGTGCGCCACCACCGGGCACTATGAATGGGTCCTCTATGACGTCCGATACGACACTTAACGCGTCGGTGAGATTCCTCTCAGCCTCATCGACGAGCCTCTCGAAGCCACCCCTAATCAGTATGCTTACTGCCCTCGGGTTCTTGCACTGCTCAACGAACACCATCTTCTCATCCCCAACCCTCCTCTCCTCCACAAGCCCAGCGAAGCCCAGGTCATTCTCCGTTAAGTCGTCTATGTTGGTGACGAGCCTCCCTCCAGTGGCCCTAACGAGCTTCTCAATGTCACTCCTCTTAACCCTCCTAACAGCCATAATACCAGCCTTAGCTAGGTAGTATTGGGCTATGTCGTCAATGCCCTTTGTGGTGAAGACGACGTTAGCCCCTATTGACTTCAACTTATCCACGTAGCCCCTCAGTATGTTCTCCTCCTCATCTAGGAAGGCCTTGATTTGAGTTGGGTCTTGTATCCTGATCTCGGCGTCTATCTCAGGCTTCTCAACCTCCAGTGGGGCGTCTAGTAGGGCTATCTTGGCGTTGGTTATCTTCTTGGGCATTGCGGCGTGCACAACCTCCTTATCAACCACTATGCCTTGGATTAGCTGTGTGTCCAGCAGGCTACCTCCATGCTTCTTGACCAGTTGGATGTTATCCAGGTCAGCTATCCACTTATCACCCCTCTGCTCCTTAATCATGGACACTGCCCTCGCGGCAAGCTCGGCGAATTGATCCTTAACGGTCTCGCTTATCTTGCCATGCATTGAAGTTGCGGCAACCTTCTTAAGCACATCTATGTTATCCCTATCAACAGGTATGGCTATTTTGGATAGGTACTGGATTGCGGCATCCAGCCCCTTCTTGAAGCCTGATATTATGACTGTTGGGTGTATGTTCTTCTCAATGAGCTTCTCAGCCTCATCAAGCAGGGCCCCGGCCAGGACGACGGCTGTGGTTGTGCCATCCCCGACCTCATCGTCCTGCGTCTTAGCTATCTCAACCATTAATTTGCCTATTGGGTGTTGGACATCCATCTCATTGAGTATGGTGGCTCCATCGTTTGTTATGGTTATGTCGCCTAGGCTATCGATGAGCATCTTATCCATGCCCTTGGGGCCTAGGGTTGTGCGCATAACCTCAGAGATGGCCTTAGCCACCATTATGTTTATCCTGAGCGCCTCCTTACCAAAGGCCCTCTGAGTCCCCTCCTTAAGCACCAGTACAGGGACACCACCTATCTGCGCTATGTAAGCCTGTTGACTCATAAGCGCCCTTAAAAACCGCTTCTATATAAACCTTTCCCAATGTTAAGCAAGTAGCCTTAATTCGGTAGGCATGAGGATAAGGCGCCGACCGCCGACACAACCGCCAACAGGGGTCTAGTGTCTAAATTGTACATTGTACGATTCACAATTACCTCTATAGATACATGAATAGCCATCGGTATCATGGGCCCAACTACATTAGGCAAGTGTCCTTAACCTAATTCTATATATTATGTCGCATATTCAACTTGAACTATAGAAAGACGGCTAAGAATTAGGCGTATGGGTAATGCTTAAATATACCCCAACGGTAAACCTACTGTGCGTTACTTAGAAGACCTTGAAAATGTAAGGATTATAAATAGTTTTCTTAGAATACTCAATAAGGATTATACTAGGGATTTTTGGAGCAGTAGTGTTGTTGAGGAGATTAGGCGAATGGCGGTTACAGGAAGGCCCATTAGGATATTTAGGAGGGGTGTTAGGAGGTATAGGATTCTCGACAGGTTAAGCTTCGGTAAGGATGAGGTAGCGCTTAACGGCGAGGAGACCTACTCGGCGGATTTAACCACTAGGATAGGGGATGTTGAGTTATCGGCCCCAATCTACATAGGGGACATGTCCTTCGGAGCCCTCTCCGGCGTACCCAACGTTGTCGTGGCTGAGGTGGCTGATGAACTGAATCTGGTGGCTGGCATAGGTGAAGGTGGATTACACCCCGAGGTTGGGAGGCATAGGAGGATTTTCATACAGTGGGCCTCAGCCAGGTTTGGGATAGACATTGACGTATTAATGAGGGGGCTCGGCATAGTTATTAAGATCGGGCAGGGGGCCAAGCCTGGGATAGGGGGCCACCTACCTGGGAGTAAGGTAACAAAGCTCATCTCAATGGTTAGGAGAATACCCGTTGGTGTTGACGCCCTCTCGCCGGCCCCACACCACGACATATACTCCATCGAAGACCTTAAGCAGAGGATTGACGCCCTAAAGGAGGCGACCGGTAAGCCTGTCCTCGTTAAGATAGCGGCAACCAACTACACGCCCTACATCGTGGTTGGGATAGCCAGGATGGGGGCTGATGGGGTGATAATAGATGGACACGGCGCCGGGACTGGTGCGGCACCCCAAGTTGTTAAGGATAACGTGGGCATACCCATTGAGCTTGCCGTGGCGTCGGCGGATAAGATGCTTAGGAGGGAGGGACTTAGGGATGGTTTCACGGTGATAGCCTCGGGTAGGATATCGTCAGCCGATGACGCGGCTAAGGTAATCGCCCTCGGTGCAGATGCAGTTGCCCTAGGCACATCTGTGCTTATATCAATGGGGTGCATCATGGCTAGGACATGCCACACGGGCAATTGCCCAGCAGGCATAACGAGCAAGCTAACCGAGGGGTCGGTGCTGGTTGACCATGAACTGGCCAGGAGGGGTGCATTAAACTACCTGAGGGCATTCCAGGCGGAGCTGGGCCTAATAGTGGATAGGCTTGGCCTGGGCAGTGTGAGGGAGCTGGTGGGGAGGAGGGACCTACTGAGGGGTAGTTGCATAAGCGGTGAGTTAGCCAAAATACTTGACGTCAACAATGAGTGCGACGCAGACCCACCTCCCCTTAAGGCTGGTGGATCAGTCTGGACACCGGACTACTCTATATACGCCAGTCAACTGGCCAAGAAGGGTGACGTAGTCATAACCAGCATGGGAAGCACCGGCCCACCTGAGGTTGAGCCACCTAAGAGGTTAATTGACTGGCTTAGGCTTGATGGAGCCCAGGTCACCAAGCCATCCATAGACCCCTACAGGGAGGATATAGACACGTCAGTCTACCTAGCAGGGGGTAGGTTAACCATGTCAAGCCCAATCATAATTAGGCCACCTAGGGAGTGGGGCGCGGAGCAGTTGGAGAGGGCTAAGTTCGTGGCCCACCTGATGGACATAGCCATAGACCTATATGGGTTACCTAACCCAACAGGCAGGCATGCATCAAGGGTCATGTGGGATAGGCCACTTAGGGGCATGGCAGCCCTCGTAATTAACCCAAGCGACTTAGATGGGAAACTAACCCCAGAAACGGAGGCACCGGTGTACGTAAGGCTACCCCCACTCAAGGACCCAGTCAGCCACGTTAAGCAGCACTTGAACATGATCTCAGGCATAATAATTGACGATGAACTGGGTGGTGAAGTAGACCTAGAGGTCTCCTTAGTCAACGCCGACCTGGAGTTGAGGAGACTTGGGGTTAGGTATAGGGTTGACGTGATAGCCCACATGTCGACCCTAAGGAGCTCAGGGGACGTGGTTAAACTGGCCGCCCTAGGGGCTGACGCCGTTGAGGTCAGTTCAATACTGGGCAAGGCTATTGTGCCGGGGGGCTTTGAGGATAAGCTCATAAACATAGTGAATGGGTTGAAGAGGGAGGTGGCTCAACTACTGGGCGCCGCTGGGGTTTACACATACCACTCGACCGTCGTGGGTAACAGAGAGCTGCTGAGGGCCCTTGACCCCAGGATTAAGGAACTGCTGAGGGTTAAGGTGGCTGGGGAATGGTGATAGTGAACCATTACCCATCATCATGCGGGGTCCTAGGCATAATAAGGGCTAATGGCAACGCCGATAGGGTTAAGGGGGATTACGTAGTCACTGGTATTAGCGCCGTGAAGTATAGGGGGATTGGGCTTGGTGCCGGCTACGCAGCCATAAGCCTCAACGGCCATGGTAACTACAGGATTGGCCTATTCGCCGTGAGGGAGCATTACGAGGACGTTGACTCACTGCTTAGGGATAGCTTGAGTGAGGCTGGGGTCAGGGTAATCAACTCCACCGTTAAGGCTAAGGTGGGTAGTGTGGTTGACGTTGAGTATGAGGTAAACGGCGCCGGTGATGGCCTTGGCGATTTAATCAACAGCATTAATGATAGGCTCTGGGAGATGGGGGGTGTTGGTAGGGTTTACTACTGGGGTAGGCACGTGACGGTGTTTAAGGGGGTTGGGCACCCTGAGGAGGTGGCTAAGGTATACGGCGTCAACAGCCTTGAGGCCGATGCTTGGGTAGCCCACACGAGGTTCCCAACAAACTCACCGGGCTACCTACCCTACTGGTCACACCCATTCGCCATTAACGACATTGCCGTGGTTCACAACGGTGAGTTAAGCTCCTACGGCGTTAATGCAGTCCACCTGGGCTTAACCATGGGGGTTAGGGGGTTTGTGGGTACGGACAGCGAGATAGCCGCCTACATACTCAACTACCTGGTTAAGGTTAATGGGCTTAACGTTGAGACGGCGGTTAAAATCATGGTTAACCCATCGCTCAGAGGCACCACTGACCCATTACTCATGAGGTTACTCAACGAGTACAGGTGGGCTAGGCTTGACGGCCCATTCACCCTGGTCATGACCATGTACCATGACGGCGATGTTTACCTAATAGCCCTAGCGGACAGGTTTAAGCTGAGGCCAATTGTAATAGGGTACGATGGGCAGTATTACTACGCAGCCAGTGAGGAGGTTGAGATCAGGGCCATTTCACCCGAGGCTAGGGTTTGGACACTGGCCCCAGGTGGCTACTTCATAGCATCTATCAGGAGGGGTGTTGTGTCTTGGGGTAGGCCCGTGGAACAGGTTGAGGTCTTCTTCCCCCAGAGGCGGTTCCCAAGGCCAGTCGACGGTGACGCCATAGATGCAAGGGGATTGGGGTATAGGGAGGTTAATGAGGAGATCCTGAGGAGGATTATGAAGGGTGATAGGGTCGTTAGGGTTGTTAACGTTAATGGCCAGAGGTTTATCGGGGTTAACTTGCCCAGGTACGGTATTAGGGGTGTTAGGGTTGAGATATACGGCACGCCTGGTAACTCATTGGCAAACCTGAACAATGGGGTTGAGTTCGTCGTTTACGGTAACGTGCAGGATGACGTGGCCGACACGATGCACGACGGCAAGGTTGTGGTCCACGGTGATGCGAGGGATGTGCTGGGGCAAGCCTTCCAGGGTGGGAGGATTTTCGTGAGGGGTAATGCAGGTAATAGGGTTGGGGTTCAGATGAGGGAGTACTCCAACAGGAGGCCCTACCTGGTAATAGGCGGTAGGGTTGACGACTACCTGGGCGAGTACATGGCGGGCGGCGTCATAATGGTCCTCGGCATTGATGCGTATAAGCTAGGTAAAAGTGTGGAGTTGACGGGTAACTACATTGGGAGTGGCATGGTTGGTGGTAGGATATACATCAGGGGCAGGGTTGATTACAGTAAGGTTGGCCTAGCCCCCTCAAGCCATGAAGTTAAGGCCCTGGTGGAGGCCCTTAGGGAGGAGGGTTACCCGGAGGACACCTTCAACGAGTGGTTGAGTAGGGTGCTTCAGGTTAGCCACGTACCAAGGCCAACCATGGACTACAGAGAGCTTACAGAGGATGAGGTTAGGGAACTGAAGCCAATACTACTTGACTACGCCAAGGAGTTGGGTATTGATGAGCAGGTTATTGATGATTTAATAGGGGAAAGGTACACGGTGGTTAAGCCGGGCGTTAGGGGAATACCCACACCGGTTAATTACGGCTTTGAGTAACCCTAAACATGATGAGATTGGCATATTTTAACACCCATTGATGATATCCCCATAGGGTAATTTAAGCCTTCACCACGGCTATCACGTCAACCTCAACGAGAGCCTTGGGGTCAATCATCCCGGTGATCACGGTTGTTCTAGCCGGCCTGTGAGGGAAGTACTCCTGGAAGAGCCTATTCATGTCACTGAAGTACTTAGCATCAGCCAGGTAAACAGTGACCTTGACAACGTTGCTTAGTGATGAGCCGGCCGCATTAAGTATCTTACTGACCTTCTCCACGGCGTTCCTGAACTGCTCCTCGAAAGTCAAGTCTTTACCTGGAACCGTACCCAACTGCCCCGAGACGAAGACAAACCCATTAGCCACGACAGCGTGGGAATAGGGGCCTGCCTTGGGTAAGCCCTCGACGTCAACACCCCTAAGCATACTTAACCCCGGGCAATCCCCTTTATAAGTATAGGTACTGTGAAAAACAGTACCTACATTAGTAAAGGAATATATACTCTATGTAATCAGCCACATCATGTATATATGCAAATGTTTAAAACATCTGAATATTAGGATAGGTATGGTTATCAGCAGGGAGGTTATAGGCGGTGAGGTTAATGAAGCCTTAGCATTAATTAAATTTGAGCATAGGGATGACTGGACCCTGAGGACAAGGTCTATTAATGCCCACTTCAGTAGCGTAACATGGTACCCCATTGTTAACTACGCAAACGTAGAGATTGTTAACGTTAAGTGGCTTGAAAGATCCATGGATATACGTGAATACTTCAATGGATTGAGTAAGAAGGGGCTGATCTACGAGGTACCTGTAATTAGGCACATAACCGGTAGGCTATACCTAGTGGGCTTCGTAGGTCCATACCAAGGCACGGTTAGGGAGAGGCTAGTAATGAATAACATACTTTACTTCAACTCATTCATAGAAAATGGCCAACAAAACTGGTTAATAATGGCACCAATGGACAAGGTGATGGATTTAAAGGAATCACTTAAAGGAATAGGCAAGGTAACGTACTTTAAGGTACAGCCAGTGAAGAGCACGAGGGATGTACTACTA
>JAPWUH010000054.1 GCA_028275645.1 Caldivirga sp. | reverse complement strand
AGAGGGGTAACGTTAAGGTTGTCTTCGCCTCCGTCTTCCCAATAATGACCACCTACAGCCCTGAGCAGGGTAAATCAACAATCCACGCATACTCATCCTACTCAGCTAAAGATATTGCACTTGAGATGATTAAAACATACTATAGACTCACCGACAGGTTCAGCAACTCATTAATGCTAATCAACAGTATTAAGGATGTTGAGGATGCCCTTAATAATGGTAAGATTGGGTTGTTGATATCAATGGAGGGTGCCGATGCCCTAGAAGACCCATATGACCTACTGCTCTTTCATAGGCTTGGCGTAAGGTCCCTAGGCATAACCTGGAACCTTGATAATAAATATGGTGCCTCATGCTTCACTAAAAGGGACTATGGCCTAACGGGTAATGGGGAGGAATTGGTTAAGCTAGCTAATAGGCTTGGGGTTATCGTTGACTTGGCCCACGCAAGCAGAAGAACCATGATTGACGTATTGTCAGTATCAAGGAAACCGGTCATAATTAGCCACGCAAATTCGAGGACTGTACATGACCACCCTAGAAACGTTGATGACGAGGTGCTTGAGCTGCTTAGAAGTAATGGTGGTGTGATAGGTGTGACTATGATACCTGAAACCATAGGTAAAGAACCAACGATAGACTCATTGATAAGGCACATCATCCACATACGAAACAGCTTTGGGTCAAGGATCCTAGCTCTGGGAACCGACTACCTGGGTATTGAGAGTACACCCATTGGCCTTGAGGATGTTAGCCGCATTGGCAGGTTAATCGAGGGTTTGGTGAGGGCTGGTCTAAGCGATGATGAGATCCGCGGTTTAATGTTTGAGAATGCGCTGAGGGTTATTAGGGCTAATTTAACCGGCTGATAATTAGGATGAACCTAACCTCCCAGGGTAGGTGACCTCCAAGATTTAGGGTTGGGGTCGGTTACTGCTTCCTCCCCTCAATAACCCTAACCGACTTGATTGGTAAGGTGACTGGTATGTTGGTTGCTGTGTCGAATAGGAGTAGCTTAACGGTGTTATTCCTTTCATCGACATCAATAACCCTTGCCTTAAATCCCCTGAAGGGTTCCGTTATGATTTCGACCACATCATTGACCTGAACCTTAACCTCCCTCTTAATCATCTTCATTAACTCGCTTAACGGGGCCTTACCCATCATTAACCCCCTATACTGCTTAATACCTGCTGATAGGTCAACGGCCACGTATGAGTGTTGCGTTTCCAAGTAGACCTGTCCCTGTATGTTAGGTGGGACTACTATAGACGCCACTTTATAATACTTCTTCTCCTTATCCATGAGCTCGAGCCTAGTCCTAATTATCGCCGCTACGTTATACTCCTGCCCGGACACAACCCTTATACCTATGAATGAGCACTCCTCCTGCATTAAAGCTAGGTAGCTTAAAATGTTAATAAGGTTTTCTAGATTGCACAACCTTAACGGTTTGTTTAACAGATTTCTAGAATCATCAGGGGTTAACTGCATTATCCACATCTTATGGCCTTGATTAAGGAATTACAGTACCCAGTGTACTAAGAGACATAGCCATCATATTGAAGGATTGGGAATCACCACATTACGGCGTCTCCACCAGTCTCAGGAACCTTAGTATTGCGTTTAATGATTCGCTGCTCACCTTACCCTTATACGCCCTAAGTAGCCTCACTAACTCATCCGTATCCGTTATGTTAAGGGCTTCCCTAACCCTACGTTGCACACTCCCCCCACTTAAGACTAGGGCATTAACCAGTTGGGTAACGTTTGTAACAGACTTAGTGACCCTGCTTGCGCTCTCGAAGTCGATGATGTAGATTCTATCACCCACTATCACATGCCTATGTGGCCTGGTTAACTCACGATGCACGAGACCTATTAAGTCAAGTTTAAAGCCCTGAATCAGCAGCTCCTTAACAACAGTTCTAACCCCCTGATCACTAGCACTGCTTAGGTAAGCATCAAGCCTCACCCCCCTGGCGTACTCCATTACCAACACGTCGTTAGTATACCTAATCAGTAATGGGCCAACACCAACTCCATTAGCCAACTTAAGGTTAAGCGCCTCGTTGCTTAAGCTTTGCCTCGGCGCATCATGCCTCCTAACCTTGCATGCATAGTAACCCTCAAGGTCATTAACCCTGCACTTAAACACAAAGCTACTCCGACCCTTACCCAACAGCCTTAACTTACCTAGGAACTCCAACTCACCCTCACTAAGAAGTTCAGCAACTCCTAATTCCCTAAGCTGGTTAAGGATTCCATCTACATACCCCTCTGGGCACTTAATGAGACCGCATAGTCTGGTAAACGTCTCATACATCCACTTGGTTTACCGTTAACCATCCTTATAAACACGTGCCTTGGGAACACTTATAATTTTAACTGGCTGTTAGGGTGATTAACCATGAGCATTGTTGAGAAGGCTAGGCAAGCCTTATTGAAGTACCCGCTGTGCGACCACTGCCTAGGTAGGTTATTCGCCTCGAGGGGTTTCATGATGAGTAATGAGGAGAGGGGTAGGTCAATAAAGAACGTGCTCTTCATGGAGGCCCTCAACTCCTCCTCAGGCATGTACGATGAGGCGTTGCTGCTTGCATTAGCCAGGAGTGGACATAGGGAGAGCTTAATGTTCCTCAGGAGGATTGGTAAGGACGTTAAGCCTCAGGCCTGCTTCATCTGCGGCGGCCTATTCAATAGGATAAACCTAAGTGCCATAGTCGCCAAGGTTAAGGAGTTAGTTAACTCCAGCGGCATTGAGTTCAATAGCCTTCAGGTGGGTTCAATCATAGATAGGGCAATAATTGATAATGAGATTAAGGTCTCCACTGAGCTGGGCATAACCAGTAGTGAGTCGATTAAGAGGGAGTTAAACAGGATCATAGGTAAAGCACTAGTTGCGGAATTAGGTAAGCAGTACAGTAAGTCCAACCCAGACGTTGTAGTTAAGGTCAATGCCATGGATGGTTCAGTTAGCTTAGATGTAATGCCCATTTATGCTGAGGCACGTTACAGGAAGCTGCTAAGGGGAATACCTCAAGTTGGAGGTAATTCACTGGCCAGCGTTGTAAGCGAGTTAATGAGTCAGTTAAGGCCAGCCAACACGGTTATTCACGTAGCCGGTGCGGAGGGGCCTGGGGTTAGGGTTCTTGGGTCAGGGAGGCCAATGGTCATTGAGGCTGATAAGCCCCTGAAAAGGCGAATACCTGCAATGGTTAAAGTGGTGAATGGTATTCAACTGCTTGGCGTTAAGCCGGCCAATAAGTCGAGGATTAGGGAGATTAAGTCTAGGGCGGGTGAGTTAAGGAGGGTTTATAGGGTTCTTGTTAAGCTGCAGGGTAGTGTTAATGAGGAGCAGTTCAAAAGCCTTGAGGATTACTTCACGAATAGGCAGGTAACCCAATTAATGGGTAGGGAGAAGAGGGTTAGGTTAATCTATAGGCTGAAGGTTAGGCCAGTGTCCAGTGACTTAGCGGAGTTTTTAATTGACTCACAGGGTGGGTTTAGTATTAGGAGGTTTATAAATGGCGAGGGAACTGAGCCATCGATACCGGGTGTCCTGGGCTTTGGTGCAGTACCCATTGAGGTTGATATACTTAACATTGCTGACTAGATCTTTCTAGCCAGTACCCCATACTCATTCTGGCCAATCAGCACGAACCCGGAATCCCTCAACCTGTTAATGACACCACGCTTCACATCCAGCCCCCTATACCTGCTCCCAGTCCTCGGGACGTAGTGGAATAGTAGCCCTCCCCTCTTAAGCATCCTATTGTACGCCCTATACAATTCACTTGAGTATAGGTCAGCATACCTCTTAGTGGGCCTTGGTGGGTCATGAATTATAACATTGAAGGCTTGATCCCTAACCCACGTGGATAATTCATAGACATCACCAAGGATGAGTTCAATCCTTGGGTCGGCTAGGTGCATGCTCCATGGGTTATAGCTGGCGAGTTCGATGACGTTGGCATCCGCCTCAACTGTTATGACCCTCCTGGCCCCCTTCCTAAGTGCAACTAGGGCTGTGTAGCCAAGTCCCGTGCAGCAATCAAGTACGGTGCCTGTGACCCTCACCCCCTTCATTTTACTGAAACTGTACTTCAACGGATCCATCAACACGGTGTGCATTACTATGCCATCGATGACTATGGTTGGTGCCCAACCCTTATCCGAGGAGCATAGCTTGTAGCTATGCCCCCCTGACTCTATGTAAAGCCTAATCAACGACTCACCACTCTTAATGAATAATGGCTTGCACTGGTCATCCATGTACCTCAGCCTAATGGACTCATCATTAATATCCCAGAACGTATACGTGTTGCCTGCCCTTGGCTTAAAGTTAACCACCTTCAACATGCCCGGTAAATTTAGGAAAAACTGTTTTAAAGCTCACACGGCTTTAGTCGGTTAAGTACCGGTGATGAAGGAGCTTAGGTTAAAGGTTAGGAGACTTGTGGAGAAGATGGTCATGGTTGATGATATTCCTGATGATGTCATAGATGATATTGTTAATGAACTGGACTACTACGTGAAGAGCGGCTACTCCGAGCAATTGGCCGAACGCCTGGTGTTGTCTTACAGAGAGCGGATTATGAATAGGCTCACGAGCAATATAAGGCAGCATATGCCAGGTAGGGGGAGCGTGGAGAAGACATTACCATTCCTGCTTAGGGAGGCCCTCGAGGACATTGGGTTGACAGGCTATACCCTACCAATGCTTCGCGGTGAACCAATAGACCTAGCCATCAATGTGGGCGCCTTCTACGTGCCCGTAATTTCAATAGGGTATAAAGCCAGTAGGAAGGATTTATACAGGGTTAGTAGACTTAAGAGCATGGGCATTACGCCAATTGTAATGTCGCTTGATGATGATGTGGACGGCGCGGTTAAGTTGAAGGTGGACTACATGAATGAGCCCAAGTACTACAGGGTGGTTATAGCCACCGAGTCTTTGAAGGGGTCCATGGGTTCAGCTAGCTTGGTCAGCGGTAGGTTAATCAAGCCGTCGAGGGGAATGGAGGTGGCTTACACGTTGTGGAGTTGGTTAAGGAGGATGGGTTACCTAGTGGTCCCCGGTAGGAGGATTAGTGACCTCGAGGTCTATGGCTTCGGCAGGTACTTGGTAAGGATCCAGAGTAAGCCAACAATGTGGGACCCCTACTACAGGAGGTTTAATACCGTGGTTATAATATCGGGGGATAACGGCATCAGGATCAAGGGCTCCGTAATAATCATGGGGTTCAGCTACCTTGAAAGGCTGATTAATGAGTCAAACTTCACAATGGGTAATTTAAGGCGGTTGATATCCAGAGAAGGAAACTACGTTGAATAACCTAAGTATATCGATGTACCACTTCGCAATCCTCCTGGCGACAATGTCTATGTAGTCAACGTTAACGTTACCTAAGTAACCCTTAACAACTTGCTCAGCCACATCAGCATTAATCCTAGGCTTCACGTACTGGGTGAGACTCTCGAGGAGCTGGGCGTAGCTGCTCCTTGCCTCCGCATGCTCCCTCCCAATCCTAAACACATCGTCGCCTGGTACTATCAGGTCAACGTAATTCCTGAGCCCCCTCTTAACAAGCTCATTAATGTAACCGGTCACTATCGGGTCAGTGGGCTGCACTGAGTTAATGCCACCTAGGGTGCTTAAAAGTACTCACCGATGAAAATGTAGTCATAGGAATGGATAACTCATGCTAATGCTTAAATAATGAACTTAATGCCACGGCCTGATGAGTAAGGTCGCTGGGTTCATTAAACTGGGTAGGATGGAGCATGGCCTATTAACCGCCATAACGGTCGTATCCTCATACTACATATCAGGTGGGCGTAGCGGCTACGTAGCCTTAACACTACTGTTCTCATCATTTTTCGCCGAGGTCTTCTTATTCGTAACCAACGATATACATAATGTGGCTGAGGATAGGGTTAACAGGCCAAGCGCACCTCTGATCACTGGGATTGTGACGCCTAGGGAGGCTTGGTGGTTTGCGTTAACTTCACTGGTACTTTCCCTGGTCCAGGTAATACCAGTGGTCATGGGCTTAGCCAACCCTGCCTCATTACTCATCCTACTGACGGCTTTGGCGCTGGGCTACCTGTACAATGCCTTCCTCAAGCGGGTGATGGTGATTAACAATGTCTTAGTCTCCCTAGTCACATCTTTAACATACCTCTACGGCCTAGCATCGGTCAAGGTAATTAACCAGCAGCCCCTACACTTCATAGGCTTACTGTTCCTAACAACAATGATAGCCACCCTTGGTAGGGAGATTATAAAGGGTTCCCTCGACTACGAGGGTGATTTAAAGGTTGGAGTAGCTACTTTAGCCACCAGGTACGGCGTGGGGGTTGCTAACAAGGCAGGCTCCATCATAATGCTCACCGCAGTAGCGTTATCAATACCACTGGTGTTGTCCTCTGTGCCGGTGCTGGGCAGGTTTAGTGTCGTGTTTTCCGCCTTGGTTGCGGCAACTGATGCATTGTTGATAATGCTAGTGGTTAAGGTGCTTAGGGGGGATTTAAGGCTCTTCAGGAGCGTGAGCCTACTGGCAATGGGCTTAACCCTACTAGGCCTAACGCTCAGCTCCCTTCTCCTTTTCATCACCGGTTAACGTCAGGTCAATTTTACCACCACCGTGGGCTATGATGTAGCAAGACAGCTCCACATTGCATGAAGCCCCATCACTAAGGCTCTTAACCTTCTCAGCAGCATCAAGGCGCTTACCCATACTCCTCAGTAGCTCAATTACTAACCGTTTCTCAGTAGGTGGCGGTTCCTAGCCCTTCATGGGCTCCCCGCCATCTACCTCTCAACGGTCTCCCTGGGGCCGCTCACCGCAGTGGCTCCCTCCCTGTCGCCAGGTGTTCCTTGCCTCTGCGGGTCTTGGGTTCCTTTGTGGATTACTTAACCATTAAGTTACCGTTTAATGTTGATGGGGATGTGGCTAAGGAGTTGCTGTCAACTGCTTGGTTGTTCAAGGTAGCTACGCATAGAGTGTTAGGTGTAGCTAGGCAACAGCAAGTTCTGCCTGGCACTAAGATTGGTTGGGTGAATATGTTTAGGAGCATTGCCTACGAAATTATTCCGAATCGTAGGTACGCTGATGGCGCAGTAACCCTCGTAATGGGCATCTACGAGTCTTGCAGGGCGTTAGGTGTTGATTTCAAAGGTGTTGAGTTGGGTGATTGGCTCATGTTCCAGCAGAGTGAGCTTGAGTACCCTGCCAAAAGCATCACCTTGAAGCCCAACTATGAGTTCCACATTACGACAATTAGGTATAACGGGGCAACTGGCAGGGTTGTTGTTAAGCCCACAATACCCAAGATTTACAAAGCATTACTCGATGCCATCATTACAAGGCGTGTTGGGTACATGAGTAGGGTTATGATTACTGATTACGGTGTCAGAGACAACCAATTGTGGGTTCGTGGTGAA
>JAPWUH010000053.1 GCA_028275645.1 Caldivirga sp. | reverse complement strand
AAGGCCGCTGCCGCCTTGCCGTTAAGTATGTATAAACCCCAGTGGGACCCCAACAGGCTAAGGGTTGTTGAGGAGTTGAGGAGTAGGGGTGTTAATCCTTATCCGCATAAGTTCGAGTTCACTCACACCATTGCGCAGATAAGGGAGTTGGCTAAGAATTACCCGGTTAGCCATGACCCATTCTACAGGGGTATCAGGACAGTGGGTAGGGTTGCTAACATCAGGAGGCATGGTAAGGCATCATTCGTCGATATCTTTGATGAGGGGGAGAGGCTTCAACTTTACCTGAGGGTTAATGAGCTTGGTGAGAGGTTTGAGGAATTCCATAGATTCATAGACAGGGGTGATATCATAGGGGTTGAGGGTGACTTATTCTACACGCTTAAGGGCGAGTTGACGCTATTGGTCCGCAGCTACGAGCTACTCTCAAAGGCGCTGCTTGAACCACCTGACTGGAGTAAGTACACAACTGAGTGGAGGTACACGCACAGGTACCTTGACCTCCTTTACAATAGTGAGGCCAGGAGGGTAATTCAAACCAGGTTTAGGGTGATTCAGGCAATAAGGGAATTCCTCAACTCAAGGGGGTTCCTTGAGGTTGAGACCCCTGTTCTTCAACCAGTCTACGGTGGGGCATTGGCCAAGCCCTTTAAGACTCATGTTAACGCCCTTGATGAGGACTGGTACCTGAGGATTAGCCTTGAGCTTTACCTGAAGAGGTTCATAGTGGGTGGTTTCAATAAGGTCTACGAGATTGGTAAGGTTTTTAGGAACGAGGACATTGATGTGCACCACAACCCGGAGTTCACAATGCTTGAGCTCTACTGGGCTTATGCCGACTACAACGACATAATGAAGCTGACCGAGGACATGATATCGCAGGTGGCGGTTAAGGTGATTGGTTCATCAACGGTTAAGTACCCCATTGGTGAGGGGAAGTACGTTGAGATTAACCTAACAGCCCCCTTCAAGAGGGTTACCATGTATGAGGCGCTCAGCAGTGAGTTAGGTAAAGATGTTGAGAAGATGAGTGATGATGAGTTGAGGCGGCTGATGGATGAGAATAAGCTTGTGCCCAGGGGTGGGCAATACGTCAGGGGGCTCATGATTGAGAAGCTCTTTGATAAGCTCGTCGCACCTAAGCTTATCCAGCCAACCTTCGTAACCGACTATCCCCAGGAGACAACGCCGCTGTGCAAGCCCCATAGGTCTAAGCCTGGTTTAATTGAACGCTTCGAACTGTACATTGCAGGCCTTGAATTGGCGAACGCCTACACCGAGCTTAATGACCCTATGCTCCAGCATAAGTTCTTCGAGGAGGAGGCTGAACGCTTCAGGATGGGTGACGAGGAAGCCCACCCCTACGACTACGACTTCGTAATGGCCCTCAGCTACGGTATGCCACCCACAGGTGGACTCGGTGTGGGTATTGATAGGCTGGTCATGATATTGACCGGCCAGTACTCAATTAAGGAGGTGATACCATTCCCGATGGTTAAGGTACGGCAGTAGGATGATCCCTAACCACATCCATAACCACCCCCTTAAAGGCGTGTTTAGTCTAAGAGGGCTTTAATTGCTACCTACCTAGAGTGTTCATTAATGGACCTACTTAATGACCCCCTTCCCGCCCTTTTGGGGGGTGGGGTTAATTTTGGGGTTTTGGTTGTTTCCCCCTCCATGGGGGTTATTGGTTTCACGCCGTTTGCTGTTACTATGTAGCTGAGTATTTTTCTCGGTATTGGTGTTTCGTAGCCTGCTCTTTTTGCGATATTCCTTGCTGCGTTTAGGTCGGCGTTGATTTTTATGCCAGTTGTCTGGCATACGTATAGTCCCCTCTTCACTCTACCATTCTCATGGTTTGTATTGCATATTGAGCATTGTTTGCTTGTCCCATACTCATTAACAACATGCAGTTTAACCCCATACTCCTGCAGCACCTCACCCAACCACCTAATGACCTTGTTGAACCACCAGATGTTCACATTATACTCATTGCCGTTGCTTTTGTTCACCATGTATGGGTAACCAACGAACACCTCGTTGACTCCCATTCCATGCATTATCCTCGCCAGGAATCTGATTGCAGTCCTGTAGTAGTGCCTTAGCCTCTCGTGCTGCTTATACTTGGCATGTAGGTAGAATGCATGGTACTTGCGCCATGCATTGAAGCCACGATTCCCCAACCAGTCTCTGACTGATTGGTAGGTCTTGGTCTCACGCCTCCACCAGTAATACTCAGCCTTAATACTCGAACCATTGATTAAAATGGCGGTGTCACCATGCCCAAACCCCCTCCCAGAGGCACCAACCCAAGCACCAAGAAAACACAAAACAAAGGAGGAATTAAAAAGTAACCAGAAACAAAAAAACAACCAAAAACCAAAACTTCAAACAAACTCAACCACCAGCATCCAAACCACACAATAAAAGGCGAGACTTGTCATGTGGTGTCAATACGCTACCGTGTCTTCATAGCCATAGCACCCATCCACCCCCTATTAGCAAGGGGAAGATAATGTATTCACTTAGCTAATAGCTAAGTCCAGTAAATCACTTAAAAGGTGGTTAAACCCACTGGTAGGGTTGGGCGGTGTCGGTGGGGGTTGGATTAATAAAGGATTTATTAATATTTAGACCTCTACCTTAGGTTTACTGGGAGTGATGAGGCGTGGTAGGGATGAGTGGTGATTGGTCTAAACCAGGCTGAGCATGACCACTATGCATTAATGCATTGAGGTGGGCATAAGAGAGATGCGGAAAAATACTTAAATATTTAAGGCTACTAAACCCAGTAGACGGGGGTTAGCGTGAAGGTTACTGTTTCAAGGGCCCCGGTTAAGGTTCAGCTTTGCATTGGGGCTAGTTGCCAGTACTTCATTTGCGTTAAGAAGGCTCTAAGGTTCATCCAGGGTAGGGCAATATGCAGTTTAACCAATGACCCATGCATAGGCTACAAGTGCCAGTATGCCGCCTGCAACGCCCACGCTATGGCCCCCAACGGTGAATGCACGTTGAATATGAAGGATAAGGAGGTTAAGGATGTTGTGGAGGAGGCTAAGAAGATGGAGAAGGATGTATCCAGGATTAAGAGTCACTTGAAGAAACTGGGTCTTAATGACTACATATAATGCCTCCATGTTTACTCAGTTAAAACACCGTTTTTCAAGCGCCAAACATTAATACTTAAAAACCAGCTATTTAACTAATAGTGTAATGAACAGGATTGACTCAATCCTACTGATATACACGGTAGCCGTTGCGGCATTAGTACTCATATTCTTAACCAATATAGGATTCTCTACTTTCATAGCCTTCAGTAGGGGGTTTAACTCACACGTAACCATATCCCTGCCCCTCGACACCATAGTGGTGAGCGATAACCCTAACGGTATAGTGTTTGTAACGATAACACCAGGTAAACTATACTACCTTCTCCTGGAGACTTCCGTGATCTCATCAATACTGGGGCTTATGTTACTGCTACTAGCTAGGTTAATGTACGGGAGCTCGATGAGGGGCGTCCTTAGTGACGGTAAGGCTATCTTTAAGCTGCTGATCCCGGCATCACTACTTGCACTGGGGCTACTCCTAATGATCCCATTACCAATTAGCATATACCTAAGTAACGGTTACGTAGTTGTAATGACTAATGCAGGTGTGGTTTTCAGTGGGTTATTCCTACTTCTGTCCTCAATTTCACTACTGACGATCGCGAAGATGTACAGTGAGCATGGTGATTTAACAGAACTGGCCGTGGAGATTGAGTTAACTGAGAGTAACACGATGCCTATGGAGTATGATGAAGCCACCAGCGCATCGTAGTTGAAATTAACTACCTTTAACGATACATAAAGCTGAGACTGCATTTTGGTTCTGAAGGGAGTAGAGTATGTCCAGGGCTAGGGGCTTTGATTGGTCGTACTGAGTTATGGTTACTGAGGCTATGAGATTAGGTTCACCGGGTAAGATAACTGTATCCACTACAGTTAATGAGTCTATTATATTTATTGACTCGATGAGCTCCAGGCTGCCGTTAACCTGCCTAATGGTTACGTTAGACTCGATGTTGATTAACTGGTCATTAACCTTAACCCGCCCTATGACTACCAGTATTGGGTTGCCTTGATAAACTGGGACGTTGATTATCAACATTACTTCACTACCGTAACTCAATATTTGTCTGGCTAGGTTAAACGTGGGCTTAATAGTCACGTTGATTAAGCCAGAACCACCATTATCCACTATGGTTATGTTGCATGTTGAATGCAGATTCCTTAAACCATATTCATAGATGTAGCCCCCAGACTTCAGGTAATTCACGGTGCTGTTCAGGTTAAGTAAGGTGCCGTTTAGGTAACTTAGGGTGTTCATTAGGTTGCTGTAATTTGCCTCAAGTAAGGAGTACTTGGTACTTAATATGGTGTAGTTTCTGTAAAGATTATTAATGTAACTTACCAATGCGGCTGTTTTATTCTCATAATTACCCGTAACAGCCTTGAGCGTCCTATTACACAGCATTAGATTGTTGGTTAGGGCCTTAATTATGTAGCTGGACCTGGAGATGTTAACGTAGAGGTTATTTATAATGTTAGTGTAGTTACTCACCTCCATCCTTAAGTAATTACTAGCGTTAAGGCACTCATCATACTTACCTAATGCCTCATTATACATGGCCATGGTTATGTTGTAATTTAACAGCAGCTTATCGTACAAGTTAACCAGGTTCGTGTAATTGCCCTTTAGCTCACTATAGTTGATACTAATTGATGAGTATTTCATCACCAGTTCATTATAATTAACCTTAAGGGTTGAGTACTCGGCGCTTAAACTAGTATAATTACTAGCGAGGGTGATGTACCTACCCGATATGTCGCTAATGACCAACAGCAACTCCACTAATAATACAAGCATCAAAACCACAGCCACCAATGATAAGTTTATCCTCATCACCTCACGTTTAACTCAACGCTAATTAAGCATTTTCCCAACGAGAATCTCCATAGCCTGGTGGGCCCGCCGGGACTTGAACCCGGGATCTCCCGCGTTCCGATGCCTGGGGCTTCTTGGTACATGCCCACCGGCCCCAAGCCGCGTCAGGCGGGCATCCTAACCAAGCTAGACTACGGGCCCTTAAGACTGCCGGTTTCATTATGGTTTATAAGCTTTTCCATGAGGTTAGGCATAGTTATACGTATGGTATAAGTTTAGCCATCATTATCGGTGGGTGGCTTCACTTAGTTGTTTTAACATCACCACCGGTGTTGGTTGAGTTTGAACCCGCCTGAACTGTCTCATTACCTGCAGGCGCCTGCGGGGGTGCTGGGGCTGCTGGTGCCGTGACTGGGAGTCTCTGTAGTGGCCTCTGCTGGCTCCTCAAAATTGGCCTCCTGCTCTTCCTCTCATCCTCAGGCCTAACCTTAATGATCCCGAGGTATATTGCGCAGTTTATGCAGTATGTCTTAGTAATGTAGTACCTGGGTATTATTGCACCTTGCTTCTCAAGCTCCTTAGCCAGATCCGCGGGTATTGGTGAGTAGGGTACCGTGACCCTAACCGCCTTAGATCTCGGTATCATTTTACCGCAGTTATCGCAGTAAACCACCGACTCCTTACCCTTATCCCCCTTATGCCTACCCCTATTCTTCCTCTTCTTTGGCACGAACCACCATTTAGATCCTGGTATTTAAGTCTTTCCTTAAACTTAACACCTAAGTAACCCTTGAGTTGAGCGTTGGGGAGTATTTATAGGCTGTACGCATTACCATTTGATCACCATGCCTAATCCTAACTAAGCCTGCAACTACAGGTGGGTTAACCATAGGCGTAGGTGATAAATAACGGCAAACCTCGCCATTCATGGCGGGGTCGCCCCACTACGTGGGATAGGTTTATAGACACCAGCTCTACTAGGGTTTTTAGTAGCCCCGATCAAAGCGGGGTAACCTCCAAGACCCCAAGAAAACCCCGCCCTTAAGGGCGGGGAAGGGGTCATAATCAATGACACCCCGCTTTTTAAGGGGTTGGGTTGTTTTGCTGCGTGGTTTTGGCGTAGGGTTTATTAATCCATTAACTTAACTTTGCTTCACAGCATTGGTGTTAAGCATGAGTAATGTGATAGGCGACTTAAGGTACGTTGAGGTTAGGTTCAAGTGCACTGTCTGCGGCCTATGCTGCATAGACACTAAAATGGAGCTCCTGCCTGAGGATATTGAGAGGATTGAGGCCCTTGGGTACAGGTTAGAGGACTTCGCAGTTTTTGATGAAGAGAGCGGGGTGTGGAGGTTGAGGAATGTTAACGGCCACTGCGTCTTCTTTAACGAGGAGACTAAACTATGCAAGATTTATGAGAATAGGCCAATTGGCTGTAGGCTATACCCACTTAACTACGATGATGAGCTCGGCGTCGTGGTTGATAAGTACTGCCCACAGTGGGGCACTGTGCCACCCAGTGAGGTTAATAGGTTAAGGCCATTTGTTGAACTGTTCGTTAAGAGGATTAAAGAGACCGATATATATGTTAAGGCTAGGAGGGCTGGAATAAGGATCAGGTTAAGGGTTGGCCAGTGACCAACTACCTGGAGCTTCACCGTCCCTTAGGAATATTAAGGCATGCCTATCCTCAACGCTCACTCACAGCGTCTTAACCCAAAACACCTTAACCGACCCATCCATGAAGCCTCCGGTATTACCCTACTAACCTACATGGAGTAAACTCAACAGGTTAACCAAGTCTCATCTTCTTCCCGTGATCAACAGCAAGTAGTGAACCTATGGGGCTGGTGATGCTGTTTTGGTTTTCATGATTGCTCATATTATTCAGGCACATTGATGGGAAAGACTTAAAGGGTATTCCCAACACTTAATTGGTTACCCTGTTTTTCAAGATCCGTGGTGGCTGTTAACCCGGCGATTGGTGGGGAATCACTGCCGTGGGGGACTCGAGGAGACCGCTGAGAAGTAGCCAGGCGAAACCGCCACCTGCAGAGGGCAGTTACTTTATCATATGTTTAACCACGCCTAAACGTTAATTAAGGGTGATTAGCCGCGTGGCGTTAATGTGTAACCCATTACTCAACTGTTGATTAGGTAACTTGTTTAAGCTGCTTAGGGCCTTGTTCGTTACTTGAACTTAACGGATATCTTGTATTCATTTATCTTATCCTTAGCCCTCTCCCTCAGCTCCCTATGCTTATTTAAGAAGGCGCTAACCCTCTCGTAAAGCATTAGCTTGCATTCACCGCACAGAAGCCTACCACCCCTACAGTCCTCGTAAATCTTCCTAACCTCATCATCGTTATCGCTGAGGAGCATGTGGTACTTGTAGACTGGGCATATGTCTGGGTTACCACCCAACCTACGCTGGAGTTCAGCTGTTGGTTGGCCACCGGTGAAGGCGTTCATTATCTTCCTCCTAACCTCCTTATCATCATCATTGATGTATAGGGCTGAGTCTGGGTTAGAGGCGCTCATCTTATCCTCACCAGTTAAGCCAGGGAGGAATTTACTATACAACGTGGCTGGCTTAGGGTAATTGAGGGATTCCGCAATGTCCCTGGCCAGCCTGAAGTATGGGTCCTGGTCTATGGCTGTGGGTATTAGTACGGGGGTTTCACCGTTAAGGAGCTCCGTGGGTAGGAAGGCGACTGCTATCTCCATTGCAGGGAAGAAGGTTGCGCCTATGTTGTTTGAGTCCGTTAGACCGAAGGTGTT
>JAPWUH010000052.1 GCA_028275645.1 Caldivirga sp. | reverse complement strand
ATGTTTCTCCTAAGCAATTTCCCATTAGTAATGGCTGTGGTTGGTGACGTTGTCCCTAGGGAGTTGGTTGGCTGGGCGACTAGCATAGTGTGGAATGTGGCGGTTACCGGTGGTAATGTGGTTGGTTCGCTGGTTACCGGATTGCTGGCTCAATACTACTCCACCACCTACGGCGAATCCCTAGGGCTTGAGCATGCAATGCTGGTGGTGGTAATCCTAGCCTTCGTATCGGGGTTGCTTTGGGTCTTAGTACCTAAGCCGCCTAAGAGGAGTAAGGTACCTTTGTTCTCCTAGTCACCGCTAAAAATCACGTTGAGGGCTTTGGTGATTGCGCACAGGTCATTTACTATAATAGCCTCCTTAAGCTGAGCCAGCCTATTAGCCATGAGGGGGTTCTCGACTATTACTATTATACCTAAGCCGGCGTTTAAGTAAGCCTCATAGTCATACACCGTGTCCCCAATACCCATGGTGCCCCTCGGCTCCGTGTTCATTAGCTTAAGGGCCCTGAGGACCGGTTCAGGGTCAGGTTTACCCCTATTCACGTCATCCCCCGTCACCACGTGGTCGATTAGGTTAAGCATTGATGTAGCCTCAAGCACTGAGTATGCCGAGACCCTGTTTGACGAAGTCACAACGCTTAACCTCAACCCAAACCCCCTAAGCGTCTTAAGGAGCTCCAGCGCGCAGGGCTTAGGTTTAGCCAGGTTCACAAGGCCTTTGAAGTGCATGTTCTTCCTCTCCAGCAGCCTCCTAGCCAGCTCCCTATCACCCCCAGACAGTTCAAGGGCTATCTCCGGTGCCCTCCTACCCAGCAACTGCTCAATGTTAACGCTGGTCTGCATGCCCAAGTCGCTTAATGCCCTCCTCCAAGCTTCACCATGTATAACGGCAGTGTCGGCTAACGTGCCGTCTAGGTCAAGCACCACTCCCCTTAACATCCACACCCCCCTCAAGGCACTTAGAGGCGTTCCTGAGCATAACCAGGATCATTCCAAGCGCCTTACCGTACTCAGGCTTGGATAACTCACTGAGCAGTTCGTTAATGGTCACGTTGGGTGTGTTTAAGGCGTCACTGCTCATTGCCTTATTCATGCAGGTCACGGTGTACGTTAGCGACAGTAGCAGTACAGGGTCAATCATGCTGAGCACGTTAAGTATATTCGTGACCTTGTTTATCAGGTCAATGACCTTCGGTTCAGTTAGTAGCCTTATTAATGACGTTAATGCGGTTGAGAGGTTAACGTCAGCTAGGACAGATAAACCAGCCTTATCGAGCTTATCCTCAATTCTCCTTAAAGTCTCCAGAATCTCCCTCAACTCATCACGCTGAATACTCATAAGGCTAATTCACCGGCTCACCAATATAAAAATTCCCTAAGGGAAGCCCACGGCAACCTTAACCATTAGCCATAGGTCAATTGGCCAATGGGATATTACATATGCGTCGGGTTCTTCAACAACTAGGATGCCTTAAATAGCTGCGGCCACGCCCACCCCAAATGACTGCTAGATCACCCTACCCATGGTGGTGCAGGTAAGGTTTTATTAACCTGCAGTGGGTGTCCAATTGTGGCTAAGGTAGCTGTGTTGGGGGATTCGCACATAGCCAGTGGTGGATTACCTAACAGTTGCCTGCTGGGCATGGTTAAGGTGGGTGGCTTCGACCTTCTAATACACGTTGGGGATCTTTCCAACGAGCAGGTCCTTGAGGAGTTGGGGGGCATTGGCAGGTTGGTGGCTGTTGCCGGTGAGACTGACCCAATGCCGCTGCCGGATAAGGAGATCATAGACGTTGAGGGGGTGAGGATGCTGGTTATTCATGGGCATCAGAAGGAGGCTAGGCTGCATTTAAGGAGGATGGCAAATTACTTCAACGCTAGGCTGGTGCTGATGGGGCATACGCATAGGCCTATGGTCCAGGACCTGGGTGGGGTTTTGGTGGTTAACCCAGGCTCCTTCACTGGTTTCAACGGATCTAGTGAAACCATGGCCATCCTGGAGCTTGCCAGTGGGCGTATTAACATTAGGATTCAGGGGTGTGGATGGTTTAACGATTATAAGTACGGCAGTCTAATAGTGAGGGCTGATGAACTACCGGCATCCTCAGCGACCCTGGGCCAGGATCTTCCTAACTAGTTCACTCGCCTCCCTACCACTCCTAGCCCTGGCCACTATGTTAGTCTCATTCACCTTGAACCTGGTTCCGCAGTAAGGGCATGCGTGGCTTAGTGAACCAAGCCTAACGGCGGACGGCATACCACACTTAGGGCACCTAACCACCAGGTACTCCATGAACCCTAATACTACCCCGGGATAATAAACCCTACCTTAACCACCCGATTTAGCATTAATCTTAATAGGGCTGGTGGGTGCAACTCAACGTGCAGGGGAGGCTTGGTTTCAGTAGAATCGGTCTTGAGGATGTGATACTGCTCATACTAGCCGAGTCCAGGATGGAGTTGCTCAGGTTGATGATTATAGTGTACCTATTGAGAAATCACCTTGGGGTTAGGTACGAGTACCCACCCTGGTATTCCAGTGATGTGTGGGAGGCGTTGAGGTCTTTGATAAGGGCTGGTTTGGTTAATAGGTATAGTGATTCAAGGGGCTTCGTAATGGTTTCCGCCACGGGTAGTGGATTATCGAAGATTAGTAAACTGGTGAGCAGTTTCAATGATGCCATGGTTATGGTTGGGCCAGCGTTAATAATGAGCATGAGTGATTTAAGGGCCAGGATTAGTGAAGTTATCCGCACCTACGTTAACACACCCCTGAATATACTGGCCTCAATAGCCCTCTCGGACGCCGCCCATGAAAGGTATTACCTGGGCGATAAGTCGCCCATATCCAGGGTACTGTGGGAGGCCTCAAGGATTTTATCATCAGGTTGTGAAGGCGCGTTGGGTTAATTAACCTGCGGCTTCCTCACCACCCTCCTTACCCCCTGGTCTCTTGGTAACCGACCTAACGTAGTTTGAGAACGTTGCCTCAGCTATGTCGACTGATAGGGCCACTATCAACTGCAGCTCATGCATGACTCCAGCCATCTCCTCACTGCACGGCTTCTTAACTAGGCTAAACATCTTGTTTAGCAACTCCTCCCTACTAACTATCACCTTAAGGGCCTGCTCCTTGGAGCCTGATTGATAGGAGTTTATCGCCCTTAAGGTGTAAGACCACACATCCCTCAGCCTACTGCTGAGCTCCTTAACACACCCTGGGTCTATCCTCTGGATACTCTTAAAAGTCCTGGCCATCCTATCAAGTGCATCGGCAACGTGCTCCATGTTCTTCACTATTATGGTGTCGTCAATGGCCTCCTTGGGGTCCCTGAAGGACAGCTTCTTAATTGTCCTTAGGGCTAGGAAGTAGAGTTTATCAACCTGATCATCCATGGCTAACGCCTCATCCAGTAGTGATGCGTCGTTGGTCTCCAGGTATGAGGAAATCTTATCAAACATGGCGTTCAGTATCGTTGATGTACTATTAATAACCATCCTAAGATTTATGTTCGTTTCCGATGTAGCCACCTTAACCATCACCCCATCCTCACTTTCGAGGATTAATGAACCAGGTAACTTAGATTCAATCACCTGGTAGGCACGCCTAATGACCTCCTTAGGCCCCTTCACCGCTATATCATCAAAACCCTCAATGTAGCCCGCTATTATCATCCTCATGGCCTCATCAGAGCTCTCACCGGGTGACAAAACCACGACATTGCTTGAACCATGCTCAGATACGACTGGTTTAACTATAAGCATGTCCTCAACAGCCTTAACCTCTATCAGGTCGCCAAGCCCAATGTTTAGGGAATCAAGCCACTGCTTAGGTAGTGTTATCCCTATGCTCTTCTCCCCAATCCTAATAACCCTACGGTACATCGACATTAGTCTACTAACAGTTCACTGGTTAAAAAATCTTCACCCAAAAACACTCATATTAACTGCTAATAATCAATGGGCAGTCAAAAAACCTAAGCACACTTGGTAATACCCAAACTAACTCTCCCTAAACCTTAATGTTAAACGTAAGGCGAGCTGGTATGCGCTGATGGGAAACATTATTAAGCTGAGGGTGCGGTAACCGATCTATGCCGCCTTGGATAACCATAGATAGGTTAATCAACATTGATTACGATTACGTCGAGAGGAGGATAATAAGCTTCCTTAGGTCATACACGAGTAGCATTGGTGCCAAGGGTGCTGTGGTGGGGCTCAGTGGTGGGGTTGATTCAAGTGTAACCGCAATACTCCTGGTAAAGGCGTTGGGTAAGGATAGGGTGATTGGGTTAATAATGCCCTACAAAACCACCCCACCCGAGGACGTGAGGGATGCCGTTGAACTAGCTAAGGCACTTGGAATTAAGTACGAGGTTATCGACATTAACCCCATTAGGAATGCCTACTCCAGTGCAATACCAGCCTTCAGGGAGAGCGAGGTTGTGGCGAACGGCAATGTGCTAGCCAGGATAAGGATGACGATACTTTACTACTACGCAAACCTAAACGGAATGATAGTTGCTGGTACAGGGGATAAGAGCGAATTGTTGATAGGCTACTTCACAAAGTACGGCGATGGTGGCGTCGACATATTGCCAATAGGTGACTTGTATAAGAGCCAGGTGAGGAGGCTAGGCAAGCACCTGGGCCTACCGGATTCGATAGCATACAAGCCCTCCAGCCCACGCCTATGGGAGGGTCAGACGGCGGAGGGTGAATTAGGCCTTAGGTACGAGGACATTGACGTAATACTACACGCACTGGTTGACCTCAGGATGAACCCACAGGAGGCGCAGGAGGCCACTGGGAAGCCGATTAGCATGGTAGAGCAGGTTTGGAGGAGGGTTGTTGCGACTGAGCATAAGCGTAGGACACCTATAGTACCAAGGATAGGACTCAGGACCATTGGGCTTGATTGGCGCATGCCAATACACTACACCGGCATATATTGAGCTAAGTGGGATTGGGGAAATTATTTTTAAATAAATTTAATAAATATTTGGTGCTAATGCTGAGCGCAGGCACATGACTAATGGGAGAATGTTCAATGCCCTTGTAATAGCGGCGTGGATTGCCGTCATCCTACTGCTGGCTTCCCACGCAACCCTAGTCTTCAACATACTTGTATACAACGATAATAAGGTTCTTCCAAGGTGGACAAGCGCAAGCGTCGTGAATAACATAGTAAGCAGCCACCTAGGCAACCAAACAGGCCTTGTGGTAATGCCGGTTTACGTTGGTAACATCAACAATTCGCAGTACGTACTTAAAGGTGTCGATCAAGTGTTAAGGAGCCTTAACTTATCGTACTATGACTTGAATAAAGTCTACGATATCATTGTAAATCACTTCAACGAGGTCACCAATGAAACCGTGAGAAGTTACATGAAGAACTACACTTCAGTCATTTACAACGTATACATTAATGAGTCGCTGCTATGTAGTGAATTATACAACATAAGTAGTGAATATTATAATACATATAACAATTATACATTAATTATTAGTGAATTTAATAGCTTCTATTCATCATTCCTAAGGGTGTTTTTCCTTAAACTATCGGCATCATCAGGCTATGATTACCCAACATCAAGGGTAATTAATGAAACGGTGTCGACAGTTCTAGCGAATAATGATTACCCCAGTTGGCTTATGACGCAGATAGGCTACTTCATCACAGTTTTAAATGCCTCAATAGGTAGCCTGTCTACATATGAGTTAAATGTAACGACTATCAATAATGCGTTAAGTTCATCCTACAGTTTAACCCTGGCTAGGATTAACAGTACGTACATGGCGATGCTGAGGAACATAACAATGAGTAATCCACTTGCGGTGCAGGTAATTGCACTTGGGCGTAATCCACCAAGGCCACTTGTAGCCAAGCTGGTGGCGTATCAGTTCATGAATTCAACGCCACCGTTGATTAAGCCTTACCTAACACAATTGGCCTGTTCCAATAGGTCCCAGGTCAATCAAGTTATGGCTGAACTTAACTCATCTTTAAGGTTCATAGTCTTATCGGCATTCAGCAGGCCACCTTATTCATACGCTAATAACGTGACTAACGGTTCCCTCTATTCAGATGGCTACTCCCTAGTGGTGGTTAATTCAACAAATGACGTTAGGATTTACGATGCCTTCAGCGATTATAGCTACGTCTACCCATTCTCAACGGGTATTGTGTTGAACCAGCTCTCGAGGATGATAGAGAGTGACGTACCTATTATAGATGAGGTCAGCGGCATATTAGTACTGGCAATGCTCCTCTTCGTATTGGGCACGTTAGTTGCGCCATTGGTAATCCTAGCGATCCTAACGCTAACATACGGTGCAGTGCTCGGTGTAATCTACCTCATTGGTGTCTCAGGCTTAACCGTATACTACTTGACAGTCTACATGGTGTCACCCATAGTCTTCGGCATTGGTGTCGATTACAGCCTTCTCATAGTGGGTAGGTACCTAGAGGAGAGGAGGAGGGGTTCAACAACCCCTCAGGCTTTAAACATCATAACACGAATGACGATACCAACCGTGTTAACCTCGGGTGGCGTGGTTGCCTCTGGCTTAGGTTCATTTGTGGTGTCCAATTACCAGTACATTCAGGTAATTGGCCTATCCTTCATAGTCACCGTAGCGTTAGTCATTCTAACAACTACGGTGGTTTTACCATCGCTGGTAAGCATCATGGGTGATGGAATATTGTGGCCCATGGGCTTGAGGTCATCAACCCGTGAACTTAGTACCAGGTTGATAGTTAGGTTAACCAAGTTTTCCATTAAAAGGCCCTGGCTAGTCCTATCAATTGCCCTGGTTTTCACCACACTATCCGTGACGCTACTGCTCCAAACCCCCCTTACGTCAAACCCGATAATACTAATGCCTAATATTAAGCCCATTCAGGCGTATAAAATACTCCTCAGCCATTTCCCAAACTACATAGAGTCAACTCAGTACATCGTAATTGAGCCACCTAACCCAGGTGCATTAAGTGCAATTATGAGTGACGTGGGGGCCTTTAACTTCACTAAGAGTATTAATGTGGCCTATAACTCATCGTCAATGGTTATACTTAAAGTCACCACCAGTTACACGGCACTCTCGGATAGGTTAATCCCAGTTTACCTAGACCTAGCCAAGGTGGCTAGGCAGGTGGCTGAGTTATACGGCGTTAAGGTGCTTGTTGGTGGGGATGCGGCTAACAAGTACTATTTTGTCTATGTGTTTGAAAGGCAATTCTACGGTGAAATAGCCCTACTGATAATCGCCCTGAACATAATTATACTGTCCATTGCGCTGAGGAGCATTGTCATCCCGCTTAGGTTGCTTGCAACCGTGGTGATGAGTATGGCCTGGGCGTTAGCCATTAGCCAGGTTGTCTTTTACAGGGTTTTAGGGATTGAGACGTACTGGTTAATGCCGATAATACTCTATGCACTATTGACTAGTGTCGGCACAGACTACGACATATTCATAGTGTCGAGGATTAGGGAAGAGGTGATTAAAGGTAGGGATGACCCAGACGCCATACTGGTGGCTGTTGAGAATACGGGCCCTATAGTGACTGGGGCCGCCATGGTCCTAGCCATGGCCTTCATGAGCCTAATGGCATCCCAATTATACATACTGAGGGAAATAGGGTTCACAGTTGGGTTAAGCGTACTGATAGACGCCTTCATAATAAGGCCAGCCGTAATGCCAGCAATAATGGTCCTGGCGGGTAAGTATAACTGGTGGCCATCCAGGTTACCAACACGCATT
>JAPWUH010000051.1 GCA_028275645.1 Caldivirga sp. | reverse complement strand
CATGGTGGGGCCGCCGGGATTTGAACCCGGGATCACACGGGCATGCCCCACCCCACTGGGCAATGCAAACTGTACCCAGTGGTGGCGTCCAAGCCGTGCGTCCTAACCAGGCTAGACTACGGCCCCTCATTTAACTCATCGAGTCACGGTTTATTAACTTTACCCATAGAGTGCCTAATCAATGCACTGATTGACTGCCCTCTGTTCACACCTGAGTATTTTTTATGTTCGGCCTAAGCTAATCCTTAAAGAGGCCCTTGAAGCTAGGAGTGCCATAGTTCTGGAGGACTTGCCTAAGTGGGCTCCAGAACGCATGGTTATGAGGATTTACCACACTGCCTTCACCTCAATGAAGAAGGCTAGGGAGTATGGAGTGATAATTAACGGCAAACCTCGCCTTACCTCCACTGAATGCCCCATCCACGGGGTTAAGTTCAATTACCAACCCGATGGAAGCAATGCTCCGAGGGTTAGTAGGTGCCCCATGGGTGGTGAGCTACGGCATAGGGATGCTGCCTCACTCCATAACCTGAAGAAAAAGCTAGTTATGGGAGCCCCATGCCATTGTGCTCGACAGAAACCCATGACTCACCCACCATAAGGCTCAGTAGGTAGCTAAGGACCAAGCCCCAACACTCAACCGTAATTAAATATGGGGGCAAACGGTTATCTGGAGGTTTGGGTATATTACTGTTTTGTTAATGTAATATTAGGTATGTGGCTACTATGGATAGCACTATGGGTGCTAGGAATAGTAGTGATGCGTGCAATGGCAGTAGCTTAACGGCACTCGAGGCAGCCCTGGTTATGCCGTAAAACCCGTCTGAACCCACAACACGTACCTTATCCTCAAACTCCACGTAACTAACCTCAGTCTCTTCAGTTTCACCACCCTTAACAGCATTTAGGATTAACCTAGTTAAGTCACTCTGGCTCACGCCAT
Source organism: Caldivirga sp. (assembly GCA_028275645.1). Lineage (GTDB taxonomy): Archaea > Thermoproteota > Thermoprotei > Thermoproteales > Thermocladiaceae > Caldivirga. Next base: position 6,903 of record JAPWUH010000051.1, on the reverse strand, counting down.
CGCCAACAACTCGGTAGCCCATTTTACCAAAAAAGCCTGTGTACTGGTGGTTATCGGTAGTGGCAACCTCGGCAATGTACCCAAACTCCTCCAGTCTTCTTCTAATTTCATCAGCAAGGGCGGACTTGATGTTATTGCCATCAATGATGACTAATGCAGCTTTCTTACCGCTAAAGGTAATGACCATGATGTACACCCCATTATCCCCTATCTCCATGAATGAGCCAGGTATTTTACTTCTAGGTATATGGATTACCCTAACCCTTAACTCACCTTTCACATCAGGTGCGTTAAGTATTCTCTTCAATCCGTTAATTAGGTCGTTGATGTCTTCGGTGCTCCACGTGTTATCGCTGCTGAAGCTATTTTGGGAATCAACTATTATCAGCTTGTTTACGTCACTGCCAAGCCTTCTAACCACCTCGTTGTAAACGTGGGTGGGTATGTCATCCATAGATTTCTTTAACCTTGATACAAACACCAGGTTCTTACCGTCGGCTATGGGTATTGATAATAACCTAACATCCCCAGACTCAACGGTCATTATCGGTTTGGCCTTAATGACGTGGGAGTGGTTGCTTAACCTGAGTTTAACCATAGCCTGCCTTATGCTATTGATTATGCTCACAGTATCGTCATACGAGGCTGGGTCAACCTCATGTCCACCGACACCGTGCAGGTAAATAACCCTTGCCTTAATTAACTTAGCCGCCTTAACCAGTAGGGGTATGAAGTCTGCACCACCCACATGGCTGATAGGGCCTGTGTGAATGTACGGCACAACCAAGAATGCATCATCATTCCTACCCTTTAGGTGAACCACGTGAACCTTAACATTAGCGTCCCTGGATGATTTAAGTAGGTGGAACTCCATGAAGGATCCGTCACCTGTTATCATCGTGTATATGAAGGCTCCGAACATTTTCAAGTAGCTTAACGTACCATTAACCTTATGAATCACTATAAGCATTAGCATTATTAAAATGGACATTATTAAGAGTATTATATCAAGGTAAACAACCTTGACCACGCTAATGTATACGTGTGTTAACGAATCCAGGATTAGGTATATGGGTAATTGAAGTAGTACTGTTATGGCGAGGAGGAGTGTTAGGTCCGTTAAATAACCTATGGTTGGCCTAACCCCTACTGGATCCTTCAAAATCGAAACGACCATTGACAACGGTGTCAGCGAGGCTAAGGCGCCCGCCATCACAATGGGTTTCCCCTCAATGATGCTCATGGCTGAATCTATGATTACAGACTCCACCATGACTATGCCCACTATGGTGTAGTACATTTTAAATGAACCAACCCCAACAATCCTCATGGTTGTTAACGTTAATGTTAACGATGCCAGGAGGTAAAACAGTGATACCATTATTGAGAATTGAAACCCCAGCCCAACTTCATGAAGCACTACAGTAGGGATAATTATCATCGATACTACGCTGACTAACCTAACTAAGCCACCTGCATGAATACCAAATACTGCCCTATAACCCTGTTCAAACCTCCTGCTCATTTTATCAGCCTAAACTTAATTGGGCTATTAAAGCATTAACAATGGCGATTAAAGTCGAAGGGTTATTAATAATTGCAACAATGGATGAGAACCAATAGGTTGACCTTCGTGAAGCTGTGCTTAAGCAGGTATAACCACCTTCCTCTTCCTGCCTTTTTAGCTGGGCCGTTTTTCACTCTGAGTGTCTCAATTGTTACCTCCTCTACGGGGGTTATTGAACATCCTGGTAAAGTTAAGCTTTAGAATTTACCGCCATGAGACTCTGCGCAGTGATGTGACCTCACCATAAATAGCGAGACTTAACTGCCGCCGCATGTCTCTGCAGCGTCCGTTAAACCCATAAGGTATTCACGACCCCTTAAGGAAACCCAACTATGATTTACTACGTCCAGCGGTGATACCCCACATTCCGGAGGGAAAAGCATAAAAATACTTACAATGCACATTAAAGTTTATGGATAAGGAATGTGTTAAGCTTTGCGTTGCAGAGTGTTACGATAGTGATGTTAGGGTTAATGAGAGTTGCCTTTCAGATTGCATAGAGGGTTGCCTAGTATTGCCGCATGTTAAGGCTTCGCCTGAGATGAAAGTTTATAAACCTACCCAGTGATGGTATCGGTTTGTGAGTGTAACCAGGAGGGATTCTCAAATGCCATTGCTACCATTACCGATACTTAAGGTAGAGGATGCTGGAGGTTACATACCCAGTGAGGATAGGTGGACTCTAGTCGAATCCTTCATAAGAAGTTACGGTTTGGTTAGGCACCAATTGGATTCATTCAATGACTTCGTGGATAGGAAGCTTAAGGAGATAATACAGGAATTCAACATAGACCTGGGGGATGTTAAGGTTAAGTTTGTTGACGTCGAAGTCGGTAAGCCAAGGTTTAAGGAGCCGACGGGCGTTGAAAACGTAATATACCCGATGGAGGCTAGGTTAAGGAACATAACCTACGCAGCACCCATGAGACTTAAGGTCACGCTTTACATTAATGGCGAGGAGTACACCGAAACAGTCCCCCTCGGGGACTTGCCGATAATGGTTAGGTCCAAGTACTGCAACCTATACGGCCTAAAGCCTCAGGCAATGGTGAAGAAGCTTGAGGACCCCAACGACCCAGGCGGCTACTTCATAATTAACGGTAGTGAGAGGGTTGTGGTTTCCCAGGAGGATCTAGCGTTAAACAAGCCGATATACGACTTCGACGAGAGGGGCACTACTAAGATACCTAGGGCTAAGATAATATCCATGGGGCCCGGCTACAGGACTACGGTGACCGTTGAGTATCATAAGGATGGGGTTATCTACGTCCAGATACCTAAGATACCAACTAAGATGCCCTTCCCAGTGGTCATGAGGGCGCTTGGCCTAGAGAAGGACCAGGACATCGCATTAGCAGTTAGTGACAATGAGGAGATTCAGAGGGAGCTACTGGCCTCCTTTGAGATGGCTATTCAAGTAGCCCCAACCGTAGATGAGGCCAGGGATTACATAGGCAGGAGGATAGTGCTCGGTCACCCAAGGGAGGTCAGGATACAGAGAGCGCTTGAGTACCTGGACAAGTACTTCCTCCCCCACCTAGGTACATCACCCGACGATAAGGTTAGGTTAAATAAGGCCATTGAACTCGGCCAAGCAGTCGCCGGCGTAATTGAGCTTTACAAGGGTTGGAGGCAGCCGGATGATAAGGACCACATGTCCAATAAGAGGGTTAGGTTGGTGGGTGATTTACTTGCTCAGTTGTTCAGGTCGATATTCGCGCAATTCGTCCAGGATCTTAGGAATCAGCTTGAGAAGCAGTACTCGAGGGGTAAGATACCTGAGTTGAGGACTATAGTTAGGGCTGACATAATTAGTGATAGGCTTAAACACGCCCTATCAACGGGTAATTGGGTTGGCGGTAAAACTGGCGTCACGCAGATGCTTGATAGGACAAACTACTTATCAACCATAAGCCACCTAAGGAGGGTCGTTTCCTCGCTGAGCAGAACCCAACCACACTTTGAGGCAAGGGACCTGCACCCAACCCAGTGGGGTAGGTTATGTGCAATAGAAACCCCCGAGGGCCAAAACTGCGGCCTTGTTAAGAACCTAGCCCTAATGGCAACGGTCACCGTCGGCATCGATGAATCATCAGTGGAGGCCATGTTGAGGGAGATGGGTGTTATTGACGTACTTGAGGCCAGGAGGAATGGGATTAAGGGGGCTAATGTACTGCTCAACGGTAGGCTAATCGGCATTCATAGGGACCCCCAGGCACTTGTAACGGCCATTAGGGAGGCTAGGAGGAGGGGTGACATTAGTAATGAAATTAACATCGCCTACATCGAGAAGCTTAATGAAGTTAGGGTTAACTGCGATGGAGGCAGGTTGAGGAGGCCACTGCTAATCATAAGTAACGGCAAGTTAAGGTTAACGAAGGAGCATATCGATAAGCTGAGGCGGGGTGAGTGGACTTGGGATGACTTGGTTAAGAATGGGATAGTCGAGTACCTAGATGCTGATGAGGAGGAGAACGCCGTGGTGACGATAGGGGATACCAAGGATATTGACTTAAGCAAGTACACCCACATGGAGATAATACCAAGCATCATGCTTGGCGCCGTTGCCCACATAATACCATACTCAGAGCATAACCAGTCGCCCAGAAACATATACGAGGCTGCGATGGCTAAGCAGTCGCTTGGGTTCCCCTACGCCAATTACAGGTATAGGATAGACAGCAGGGGGCACCTGCTACTTTACCCAGAAAGGCCGCTGGTGACCACTAGGGGTCTTGAATTGATAGGCTACAGTGCAAGGCCTGCTGGTCAGAACGCCGTACTTGCACTTGTTTCATTCATGGGTTACAGCATGGAGGACGCAGTCATGATTAATAAGGCGGCCATAGAGAGGGGTATGTTTAGGAGCATCTTCTATAGGTCATATGAAACAGAGGCCATGAGGTACCCGATGGGTGAGAGCGATAAGATAACGATCCCACCACCCACAGTTAGGGATTATAGGGGCGCTGAGGCCTACGCCCACCTAGATGAGGATGGTATAGTGCCCCCTGAGGTCTTCGTCTCAAGTAAGGAGGTCTTAATAGGCAAGATAAGTCCACCGAGGTTCTACAGCGCACTGGCTGAGAGTCAACTTGCAGGTGAGTGGAAGGATAACTCGGTAACGGTTAGGAGGGGTGAGAAGGGCATCGTTGACCAGGTTTTAATAACTGAGAGTAGTGAGGGATTCAGACTCATTAAGGTTAAGGTTAGGGAGCTTAGGATACCTGAGCTGGGTGATAAATTCGCCTCCAGGCATGGCCAGAAGGGTGTGGTGGGCATGATAGTGCCCATGGAGGATATGCCATTCACCGAGAATGGAATAACCCCAGACATAATAATTAACCCCCACGCCTTACCAAGTAGAATGACGATTGGCCAGCTGCTTGAGGCGGTTGCGGGGAAGGCGGCTGCGCTATACGGCACGTTAATAGATGCGACACCCTTTGAGGGCGTGCCTGAGAGGGTTATTAGGGAGATGTTGATGAGGGCTGGCTATAGGTGGAGTGGAAGGGAGACCATGTACAGCGGCCTACTGGGTACTAAGCTTGAGGCTGACATATTCATAGGTGTTGTCTACTACCAGAAGCTTCACCACATGGTTGCCGATAAGATACATGCAAGGGCCACCGGGCCGATGCAGATACTGACTAGGCAACCCACGGAGGGTAGGTCTAGGGAAGGTGGGTTAAGGCTTGGCGAAATGGAGAGGGATGTCCTGATAGCCCATGGCGCAGCCGCTCTACTTCATGAAAGGATGGTTGAGTCCAGCGATAAGTACGTTATGTATGTCTGCGAGGACTGCGGTATGATGGCCTGGTGGGATGACTTTAAGAAGAGGCCTGTATGCCCAATACACGGTGATAAGGGTAGGATAGCCAAGGTAATAGTGCCGTATGCCTTCAAGCTACTCCTTCAGGAATTGATAAGCCTAGGGATATACCCAAGGCTGAAGCTGTCTGAACCAGTAGGTTAACGTGGTCTACTTCCCAGACTTCATATACAAGCCATCGGACGACACTTACCAAACACTCAATGTCACACTGGCATTACTTAAAATTAGTAGCCACCGGTATGAGTACTTCGTTGAGGTGGGTAGTGGTTCAGGGTACGTAATCGTTAACGTGGCTAAGCAGCATGGAACCCTTTTTAAAAGGTTCATAGCCACCGATTTAAACTGCACGGCAGCTAAAGAGACGGCCAGATACGCTAATGAAGAGGGTTTAAATTACGTCGACTCTGTGTGCTGTAACCTAGTGGATTGCCTAAGGCCATTGAATAACTCTTTAATCGTTTTCAATACGCCATACCTAATCTGCAGTGAGGATGAATTAAGCAGCGGTGACCCAGCATACATGTCGATATGCAGGAACTATAGGGGTGACGTACTAATGGACGTTATTAACATTATTAAGACTGGGTGCTGTGAATTCGTACTAACAGTTAGTGGTGATGGCCTAGAGTTTGTGGAGTCTTCATTAAGGTCCTTTAAACCCCTCTACTTCATAGATATCATAGGCAACACACACATGTTATTTGAAGATGTGGCGACTATTCATTTAACCAGGCTGACCAGTCTCAATGCTAATGTTTAGTAATGCCTCCCCAATATCCGATATGTACTCAAGCATCCTGGCTATACTGTAGAGTATCGAATCGAAGGATGCTATTATTGATGGTGAGGTCTCATACTCCCTTAAGCTACCCTGAAGCCCCCTAACCTCCTTAGCCTTCTCTCTGGCTAAATCTATTAAATTATTTATCTCATTGATGCTACTTGGTTGTGATGAAAGTGACCTACTTAGGACACCTATTAATTCCATTACCTTATCGATGTATTCAATAACCTTATCCCTCTGCTCCTTAGGAATACCCATAATGTATTGTTGACCCATCTGGAGCAGTTCATTCGCTATCTGCACTATGTGGTCGGAAAGTCTCTCAAGTGACTTATTTATGAGGGCATAGTCAAGTATTGTCCTCGGGTCCTTAATACCCGAGGCCGATGCGTAATAGCTGCTTGTGGTTAACTTCTTAAGCATCCTGTTTAATAACCAGTAGAACCTATCAACTTCATTATCCCTCTCAACTATGTCCATCAGAATATTTTTATCTATCGTACTTAACGCAACTTTAATATCGTCAAGCATGCTTTCGGTAACCCTAACTATCTTCAGGACTATGTCATTGATGCTTATGTCACCAGGTATGTTTATGAGGTTTTGAAGGGTTAACGTATTCCTACCCTCATCAACTATCTCAACACCGGTTAACTTCCTCCTTGCAATGTCCTTGATATCCTTCTTCATGCCTATGGTATTTTGATTGAAGAAGAG
>JAPWUH010000050.1 GCA_028275645.1 Caldivirga sp. | reverse complement strand
ACTGGTACATCAAATTCGTGGCTAGAGGGCTTAGCGAGGAGACTTGGTGTTGAGGGGTGGGTTAAGTTCCTCGGTAAGTTACCTGATACTGAATACTTCAGCATGATGGCTAAGGCTAAGGCCCTTGCCTTACCCAGTATATGGCCAGAGCCATTGCCCTCAGTGGCAATAGAATCCATAAGTCTTGGTGTTCCTGTGGTGGGTTCTAATAAGGGTGGTATCCCTGAAATAGTGGGTAATTATGGTATCACCACTAATCCTACACCAGAGGAAGTGGCAAAGGCAATATCAACAACTATAGAGCAAAGGTTTGATAAGCATGAAATGAAGAGGTATGCTATGCAGAAATTTGGGGAAGGTAATGTAGAAAGGTTTCTGCAAATCTTAAGTTCAATAATATAAATTCATTACCAGATTAGTGTAACGATAGTCGTCTATAATACGGAAAAGTATACTCAAGGAGCCATTACCTTCATTGTAAATCAGAGTTATCCAAGTGATATTGAAGTTATCGTACTATATGATGAGGGAACAACAGACAAAACCTTACAAGTCATTAATGAACTAAAGGAGTCTTTACCATCACGTAGAAGTCTTGTGATATTTCAATACAGTCATACGTCTCTCTTTAGGCCACGTATTTATTCTTTAAAGACGTTAATTATTAGGCGTATCAGGCCAGCGTTGGTATACGTATTATTACCCTCTTTAATGCCGTTGCTTAGCCTTTTGAGTAGGTTCTTCGGCTTTAGACTTATTATTAAGATGTATTGGGATGGGAGGCTGGGGTGAACTGTTGAAGAGGTTCATTAAGCGTATTGCGTTAGTCCTCTTCTCAGAACCACCGAGACTGAGGATTCGGAGTCGGTTTAGGGGGTGTCAGCATTATTAAGCCTAGTGATGTAGATGGCTTGGCAAGGGTCCTTGGATGATGAATTTCTAAGGAGAAAGTTCAGTGAGGAGACCTTAGCGCGGATAAGGGCATTGACGTGGAAGGGCATATGCAGGCAAATAATGAAACTAGCCCTCGATATTAGCGACAAGCCGAAGGGTCGTAGGTGAGGTCTGCAGGTTTAACTGTGTAAACCTCCCCTCTCCTCAGGTGGTACTTAACTAAGGTTAGTTCCTCAATTGCATCAAGCCAATTGACCTTAACGTAGGGTGCACAGTAAAGATTTAACGTGCCAAGCGTGCCCCTTAACTTCATACCGAGTCTCACGCCATCCTTCACTGCACTACCTAGATCCTTATCAATGAATTGACGAAGCCTACGTCTTGATAACCAAAGCCACTTAAGATTTGAATACTTCGTCTTAATAAAATACCAACGTGCTATCGATCCCCTCATATAGTAATAAGTAACTTTAGATCCCCTCGTAGTCATGCTTGCAAAATGTACGCCAGAGTTGATGGGTACATATTTGATTTTATACCCCTTGTTCCATAGTATTAATCCTAGTAGGTCATCATCTAGGTATAGGAATGTTTCTTCTATAAATGGTTTACCGTTTGGGCCTGCCTTCCTTATGGCCTCAGCCTTAACAAGCATGTAAGCACCATTCGCATAGGTCACGTAGTGCTCCTTGTTGATGTCAGAGCATTCGCTTACTGATAAGCCATCGCAAATATTGCCAGCAGCGACAAGCTCATCTATCCGGCCACCTGCTGAGAATATCCTCTCGCCGTCACCGAAGTATATCAAGCCGTTTACCGCCGCTAGTTTTTCCTCCTCTTCCATGTGCTCTATTAACTTCCTTAACGATCCTGGCTCTATTATTATGTCGTTATTTAGGAATGCAACATACTTTGAATCCCCATCCCTAGCCTCCCAGCCTAGGTTCATGCCGCCTGCATAGCCCCTATTCGCATCACTCCTAACAAACTTAACCCTGACACTACTTGGATTCTTATCCTTAATAAATTCCTTAATTTTCTCAAAGCTACCGTCACTTGACGCATTATCAACTATTATCACTTCGTAATTATCAAAGTCGAGACTGAGAACGGATTCTATTGACTTTAAGGCTATGTCCATGAAACCTAAACTGTTGTAGTTAAGCCAAATCAGCGAGGCCTTAACCATTAAAGCAGAATAAGGGTACTGTTTTAAAAGAATTAGTACAGCAACAGTTTAATGAGCGTCGTTGCTATAATAGCGACTTACAATCCAGAGCTAAGTAGGTTTAAGCACGTCCTCAACCAAGCTTCCAAGCAAGTTAATCATGTCATCATTGTTGATAATGGTTCTAAAACTAAGGATATATTAAGAAAATTATGTAACGAGACTAATAATTGCCACTTTGTTGAGATTGGCTTCAACTCAGGGGTTGTACATGCATTAAGGATTGGTATTAATTACGCGAGTCGGTATGGGGCTGATTGGTTGTTGTTCCTTGATGATGATACTGTGCTTATGAGCAATGCAGTAGGTAAGGCACTTGGTTTGATTGGTAACTTACCGAGGTTTGTTTTGGATAGGGTTGGTGCTGTGCTTTTGAGTTTTGCTAGTGGTGATTGTAGCATTGGTGAAGTTAGATATGGAGTGTTCTCCGGTACCTTGATTAGGGCTGATATTGCCGCTAGGGTTTGTTGTAGGGATGACTTTTTCTTAGACCAAGCTGATCATGATATGTACTCTAGGATTAGGGAGCTTGGATACTTCACGCTCAGTGTTAATTGTAGGCTTGTTGATCATAGATTGGGTACAGTACGTTGGTCAAAAATACTACATAAGCTAATTAATTATGAACCGCCATGGAGATACTACTACATCGTTAGAAATTCCACAATACTATTAATTGAGGGTAGGATGGATTTTACCATCTATAGACGGCAATTGATTGATTGGGGTATTCGGATATTATTAGTTGATGGGCCTTGGAAGCTCATTAAGCCGCTGGGGCTGGGCGTAATCCATGCCTTACTTGATGAACTTGGTTACGTAGAACCGAGAGTGTTTGCATAATGCATTTAAAATGCGTTATTAATTCTCCTTAATGGGCATTATCCATGGACTTAGGGTTCTCTTAGCGAGTAGGAAGTTATTCCGTAATTGGCTCTCTGCCGGCATTAAGTACTACTTATAAAAAAGTGATTTCTTCGTGCTGGCAATATTGAGGTTGTTTGTTGAGGTGGTTCTAAAGGCTTGATAACATTAAATTAAATAACCTTGAGGGTGTGGTTGTTCCGGTTAATGCTGGCTTAGCGAGTAAGCCAGGTAAGGTATGTGTTAAGGATGTCAGTGCTGAAGATAGGTTGTACGACGATGAATTAATTGTATATGGTCGTTATGGTAATGCTTATTAATCCGCTATTCTTTTGGCTATTAATGACTATTGTCATTGGTTTTAACTGGCCCCTTGAGCATGATCATACTGTTGGTGTAATAGTTGATGGTGAACTCGTCTTTGCAAGCGAGGAGGAGAGGTGGACAAGGCATAAACACTCACCGTTTGAACCACCAATTAATGCATTAAAGCAAGCCTTCCTCTTTCTGAAGAGGAAGTATGGAATAAAACCAAGAGAAATAGACGCATATGCAATAAATTATGACCCAAGGCTCATGGCATTAACTATGAGACGTGAATGGTGGATATTAACCTTTGAGGACTTAATTACTAAAGGTATTAGTCTTGGCTTATTCCAGGGCGGTCTAATTGGAAAGGGTCTTGGTGCTTTGAGGTCTGGTTTGTTTTATCTTCATGGTGATTATTTGGAGCTTGCCCGTAGGTTTATTAGATTTATTATTCATTCAATGGGTGAGAATGCCCCTGAGGGCATCAGAATTATCTCTGTTCCTCATCACCTTGCTCATGCTGCTTCGGCTTATTACTTCAGTAGTTTCAATAATGCCGTTGTCCTTACTGTCGATGGCACTGGTGAGTTCGAGGCCACTGCCGTTTGGCGTGTGAAGAATAGTGAGTTTGAGAAGGTGGCCTCAATACCCACCGTCTATGGTTCACTCGGCGCTCTGTATGAAAATATTTGTGTGAAGATTGGTTATGACAATCTTGAAGGTCCTGGTAAGGTCATGGGTCTCGCACCCTACGGTAAGGCTGGTAAATACTATGAGAAGTTAAAGTCATTCGTAAGGTTCGATGATAAGGATTACCCATTTAGGTTTGATGTTCCTGGCAAGTGGATGATTAAAAACACATTTTCTTATTATAGTAAGCCTTACTATTTCATTGCTGATTCTGTCTATCCAGGTGGTAAGGTTCCCTGGAGTCCTCGTGGTGATTTGCATCCTGATGCTGTTGATCTTGCCTGGGCTGTTCAGTCCGTGACTGAGGAGGTTATGCTTCACCTTGCTAGGTGGGCTAGGGAGCATACGGGTGAGGACAAGCTTGGTCTTGCTGGTGGTGTTGCCTTGAATGCCAAGGCTAACATGGTCATTCACTACTCTAAGCTATTCAATGACATGTTCATATTCCCAGCAGCCAATGACGCTGGTACGCCTATTGGTGCTGCGGCTTGGGTTTATGAGCACGTTCTCGGTGGTAAGATGAAGAGACAGAGACTTAGGACTGTTTATTTAGGTCCTGAGTATAGTGATGAGGAAGTTAAGGGGGTTGTCGAGAGGGGTAGTTGGAATGCAAAATACATTGGTGATGATGTTAATCCTGTTGTTGACCTAGTGGTTAAGGGTAATGTTGTTGCCTGGTACCAGGGTAGGGCTGAACTTGGCCCTAGGGCTCTTGGCAACCGCTCAATAATTGCCGACCCTAGAAGGAAGGAAATGTGGAGTATTGTAAATAAGATTAAGGGTCGTGAGTGGTGGAGACCACTAGCACCCTCACTGCTTGAGGAGGATGCTAGCAAGTACTTCATTGACCCAGTGCCGCATCAATTCATGATACTCATGTTCAAGTATAGGAACGACATGTGTGAGACAGTGCCAGCAGTGTGCCACGTAGACCAAACAGCAAGACCACAAACAGTAAACAAGGAAGAGAATAAGACTTGGTACGAACTCATAAAGTCATTCAAGGACATTACGGGAGAAGGAATTATATTGAACACGAGCTTCAACCTAGCAGGAGAACCACTAGTAGAAACACCAGTAGACGCAATCAAAAGCTTCGCACTAGGAGGATTCAAAGCAATATACTTGCAAGGATGGCTGATACAAAAATAGCTCATGTCTCACGACTAACTATTAGCTGGCATCAAGCAGTACTTAGCCGAGCACAGCTCTACTCATAACATTAATAAGGACTAGTCATGTAATATTTTAAGGATTTAATATCTATATCAGCACTAGGAACTATATCAAGTATATTAATAAATATATTAAATTAAATAGAAATATTTTACATTATCATTAAATATAATTGACTGATTATATATAAAATTGAGATAATAGTACTAAATCATGCAACTAATAAATTTTCGTTGCGCTCAGTAAGATTTAGGCGCATGAATGCATAATATTTAAAAACGAAGTAATTATTTACTGCATGATTAAGATGCCATTACATATTACTGATATACTAGCAAAGGTTAAGAGAGCTTTGGCTAGTCGTTACCTGTTTGATAATTGGTTCCCACTGTTAATTAGAGATGCATTAATTAGGCTCGGCTTCAATGTCAAGCTCATAGCTAGGATTAATGGTTGTACCTTTGAGTTAAGCCCTGAGACTTTTGAGGTGTTTGTCAGTAAGTTTTCACGTGGCTTCATCAAATCCATTGAGTGCGTTAATGGTAAGTTATTAGTGAATGGTGTTGAGGTCAACAGCATTGATGATGTAATTCGTAATAAGGAGATTTGGATTAGGGTTCTTGGTTGGGTTTATGATCCAGTTAATGGCCTTTGGTCTAAAGGCAATGTAAAGCTTAGGTATATGAATGATGGCATTATTGCGATTTTTGATTATGGTGAGTATGAGCCATTAGATGTTAATGGTAGGATTGTTGTTGATGTTGGTGCCTTTGTCGGTGATTCAGTCATCTACTTCGCTTTAAAAGGTGCAAAAAGGATTATTGCCGTTGAGCCCCATCCTGGTGCCTTTGCCGAAATGCTTGATAACATTAAATTAAATAACCTTGAGGGTGTGGTTGTTCCGGTTAATGCTGGCTTAGCGAGTAAGCCAGGTAAGGTATGTGTTAAGGATGTCAGCGTTGAAGATACTGGTGTTACATACCATAGGCCTGGCGATTGTCTCAATGCTGTCCCAGCGGTAACACTCAGCGAGTTAATCAGTAGGTTCAGTATTAATGTTGATGACGCTATACTTAAGATGGATTGCGAGGGCTGCGAATTTGACGTTATTTTGAATGATTACGAACATGTTAGATTATTTAGGAAATTAATCTTCGAATACCACTCAAAGTTTGTTAATAGGCCAGTGGATGATTTGCTGAAAGTGCTGAACAGAGACTATAAATGCCATGTGTTGAGAGGCAACGAGGATTTCGGAGTCGTGCACTGCATTAGAAGGTAAGCAGTGAAAAACCTATGAAGGCCGGCCCAGAGAATGGTTCATAACAAGAACCACCTAACCCCAGTCTCCTTAGAATCGGAACAAACATTTGCCCAAAACTAGTACCGCCACCATCAAGCTCCGGCTCATAGTAAACCCTTATTCCACCCTCAACAACGTAGTAACGAACAACCATCGCTCATTCACTAGTCTACCAAAACACGAAACTTTATAAGTATTCAATTACTACGAGGAGGAGACATAGATAATTAGGTCTACTTAAGCAAGGGGAACTTAGGCAGTATTGGAAAGGTTAGGGTGTTAAGTTATGGTCAATTCCTTTAAACCTAAGGCACTGGGTGCCGGAGTACTCAGTGTCCCTGGTTCCCTGAGGCCCAGGTTCCAAGGTGCACTGAGACCCGGGGTGCTTGGTTAATCGGTGAACCAGGTAACCCTAATTAGCCTTTGACTGTTTTTCAATTTGTGGGTAGGAGGGTGTTGAAGGTTAGGGTTGGAAAGGAGCTTTGGAGGGCTCTTCACATTGAGTCGCTTAGCAGTGGTACGCCAATCTACGCCATGGTTAATGATGCCGTTGCGGTATACATGGCTCTTAGGCATGGTGACGTGAAGTTAACCCTAAAGCCAGGTGCTAGGCTTAACTTAACAACCCTAAACCCCGAGATTATTATAGCTAAGCCTGAGGGTAACAATGAGACCACTCGGACGCAGGGTGAGGCTAAGCAGGTTAGTGAGACTGCGCCAACTCAGGTTGAGGCTAATGCCCCAAGCTTCCTGGCAAATAACCCATGGCTAAACATAATTAGGCGGCGTAGCTAGCATGAGTACGGGCTAATTAGGAGGTGTAGAGTGGGGTAATGCTTCTCAGGTATGAGGCATGCATGCCCCTTATGGAGACTGTTAAGGCAATGTAACCGGCATTATGGTATTGTCAGCCTAGTGAAAATGCGCCTTAGCCTTCTCCACTCTCCTCACTCTTAATGAATATATCCTCCACGATGTTTCCTAATGGCCAGTTACCCATTTTGTTTACAAAGGTTAAATTGTTTATGGATTCGCTGAATCGTGGAAATCGCAACCAGCCTCCAGCAGGCAATATACGGTGGGCTGTGGGTGAAGTACCATTAAAAGTGTCATTGTCTATATAGGATATTTGTCCTATTTTTAAAGCCCTATCAATTTTTAACCTATGAAGCGATTAAATGAACCCCACTGCGACACCAGCTCTACCCCTGTTGCGAACTGTGCGAAAATGCGAATCCATAAACAATTAGGAGTTTGACCGTGAATTTAAGCTACATGTAAAGCTTAATTGTAGGCTTCGTTGACGATGAGGCTTAGTGTAACTGGGTCAGGTAGTTCATTCTCCTTGAATTTAATGATAATTGGGCTATTCCCATCAACACCCAGTGCCCTAAGTATCATTGGGTTAACGTCAGTGAATATGGCCGTGACCCTGAACCTCCTCCCCATCCTGGTAATGCTGGCAATGTAGCCGTGCAGCTCCTTTGGGTTAACCCTCCCGGTTATAGTAATTGCAACGTTAACCCTCTCCTCACCCTCATGAGCCTCAATAGTAACGCCCACCGGTGCCTTTATACCCCTGATACTCGCCTTCGGTTTAACCAGCGTTACGGTTATCGTCACCTTGGTCATGGCCTACACCCCCAGGAATGCCTTAAGGAGCACGTCGACTCTAATTGGGTAG
>JAPWUH010000049.1 GCA_028275645.1 Caldivirga sp. | reverse complement strand
TCATCCTTCTCCCTTAATGGGGGGAGGTGCCATGTACCAAGGCATATTTGAGAAACCTTAACCCCAGACCAACCAAGCTTAACGTAACGCATACCCTAACTCTCAAGGGTCACCCTTTTAAATGTTGATGCTATTGGGGAACTAAGTGGAGGACTGTTTAAGTTGCCATGGCAAACCTCTCTGGGCTATAGGTGAAGTCCTGGGGGAGTACGCCAGTCCTCTTGTAGTACTTTATTAACCTATGTATCTTAGATTCAGTTAGTATTAAGCCCCTCTTAGCCGACATATCCTTAGGGTGCTCCTCAAGGTGCCTCCTAATGTTTATAGCCCTCCTAATAAGTGCCATTAGGTCCTCGGGTATCTGGGGCTTAAGCCCATTCTCACTTAGTATCTCAGTAATCCTCTTATTGGTGACAACCTTAACGAGGGGGATACCGTACTGGTCCCTAAGAATGACGCCTATCATCGATGGCGTAAAGCCCCTCCTGGCAAGCTCAACAACAAGCCTCTCCACATCCTCCGGGGTGTAGCTTAACCATGGTGGTATAGTCTTGGTGGCCGGCCTGGTTGATCCACTACTGCCACGCTTATGCCTAGACCTATGTGGCACAGGGCGTTAAATGCATTGGTTTTATAAACTTTAAGTCATGCATCGTTTTAAGGCTTGATGAGGTGCTAATCTGTGTGGGGTATGGGCTGCTCCTCAATGGCGCCTGGTGCACCCTGCTCAGCTAAGATCCTTAACCTGGTGACCTCACCGACAATATCCCTAACCGATAACACACCCACCGGGTTTCTTGACTCATCAACAACGACTAAGTGCCTTATGTTTGACTTATGCATTAGGTCAGCCGCCTCGTAGAGCGAGGCACCGACACCAATGGTTACCACCTCCCTGGTTGATATATTTATCACTGGTTCGCTTAAATCAACACCCCTAGCCACAGCCCTAACCACATCCCTTTCACTCACCACGCCAACCATCCTTCCACGATCCATAACCACCAGGAGGCCGATGTTATTGTCAGCCATTACCCTGGCGGCATCCCTTATCGTGGATGATGCGTCAACCGTTATCACACCCCTCCTTATGAGCTGGGATACCTTAATCGACATGGGGGGACTTAGCGCTTGGGGTAGATAAACTTTTTCAACTGCAGAATATTTATACGGCAATAGACGAATTTACGATACTACTTGGATTCAGGAGGCTGCTCCTCCTCAATGGCCCTAACCCCTATGTTAAGTAGTCTCTTAAACGCTCTATCAAGTAGCCTAATGTAAACCCCCTTAGGGCCTACGAAGGCCCCCATCTCCTTCCTCAGTGTAACCTGCAGTTCAGGTCCGGCGAAGTCCACGTCAACAATGTGCTTGGTTATCCAACCCACCGGGTGCATTGAGCGTATCCACTGCTTGAAGTCTAGGTTCATCTCAACCGTCCTTATCAACTTGAGGCCTGAGTCGTTCTCAATGGCCTTAATCCTCTCCCCACCCTTACCCACAACCCTACCTAGGTAACCCTCCTTAGCCACTATCAGGGCGTCTGGGGCGTTCTCGGACTTAATGTCTAGGCTCTCCTTGATATCCCTGAAACTGGCCACGGTAACCACGTCGGCGTCCGGCGCATGCACCTTTATCGTGTCCACCAGTTTCCTCTCCTCATCATTTAGGCTCCTCTTCCTCAACCTAAGCTCAAACATCAGCTTAAGCCCCCTCTTAGCCCCTGGCCTAACTATATCCTTTAAACCCAGGTCAACCACCATGGCCTTCTCCTCGTTAAGCAAGACCTCCCTCATCAGTGTTGCTCCATCCTTCTCAATGCCCAATGGCCTTTGCAGTATTGGGTCACCTGCAATTATCAACCTGGCGTTCCTACCCATCCTCATGAGCACCTCTGCGGCGTTTTCAGGTGGTGCGTGCTGGGCGTCATCCAGGAGTATTATGGATTCATCAAATGTCCTACCCCTCAGGTAATTCACATCGGTGATGATCACTCTCCCATCCCTAAGCATCTTCTCCAAGTCATCCCTAGGCACCATGTCACCCATTATGTCATAGAGGTACTGACCAGCAACCCTGTAGTACAGGTCACCCAACTCCTCAGGTGACTCCAACCTACCGCTGGTTATGTCTATGAGGGGTCTGGCTATTATTAACCTCTTAAACTTGCCGCCAAGCACAGCCGATATACCGTAGATGACGGTTATGAAGCTCTTACCTGTCCCAGTGGGGCCAAAGACTCCAACTACCTCGTTATTATCATCCTTAAGTACGTTGATGAGCCTCTCCTGCCCAGTGGTGAGGGGCTTAATGTTGTCGAATAGGCTCGACATCGTGAACCTTAATAGGCTTAACTTTTAAACTTTAGTTGAATAACCCCCAATACCTGTAGCCTACCATTGGCCTATGCTGTCCCTCTGAAGGTGGTGGTTTTGAACTGACATAATGGTTAAGTCTCGCCCTTTAGGGCGGGATATTCCTGCTACGTGGGCTTTGTAGCGATAGGTTTATAAGTCCTAATTTTGTAAAAGTATTCAGCACCTGGGGTGGTGCCCCCGGAAGGGGGTCCCTCGCCTCAGATGAGCCGGTGGGGCGATACCCCACTGTTTTCACCACCCCAGGAACGAAACCATTAACCCCCAAAGAGGGGGCAACGCCCAAGACCCCCACAGTGAAACCCCACCCAAAAGGCGGGAAGGGGGTCATAGTCTCCTCGTCCCCTCACCACAGCGGTTCCCCACATCGCCGGGGTTAATAGCCACCATGGATCTCGGAAATCCAGGGACTCTGGACTAAGGTATACGCCCTTCCTCAACAAGCCTTTACCATCAATGTGGTTGAGTAAAACAAGTAACCACGAAAACAAAACAGGACCAGCCCAGCTGGGTTAGAGGTAGGTGTCTAGGGTTATTTCAGCTATGTCGTAGGCGTAGGCGGCTAACCTACCTATAGACTCTATGACAAGGTTCAACGGCCCACTTATGCCGTGCAGCTTAAGTAGGCTATTGACCTTAACCCTCGCATTAGTGATCTCATTCCTCATGTCCAAGACCTCCTGCGCCTTATCAACATCCTTACTTAGGAAGGCCAACACTGCGGATTTATGGAGATTACTTACCTCATCCCCCAGCTTGAGTATTGTGTCAGCCACGTCAGCACTAACAGTACCCACCTCAAGCATCCACTGGGCGACCCTCCAAGAGTGGTCACCTGACCTCTCCAGTGACTTCGAGACGAGTAGGCAGGATAGGAGCTCTGACCTATCGTCTATTTCAATGCTCCTGATGTTTATCACCCCGTTCACGGCCATGTTTATCAACCTGTGTATGAGCATGTAGTTCCTATCAACGTCATAATCCCTGTCCATTATATCCCTAGCTATGCTTAACCTCTCCTCAGGATTCATTTTAATTAGGCTTAAGGCATCCTTAAACATTCCAGAGACCACGTTGCTCATCCTACTTATGAAGCTTTTAATGGGCATGTTACTGGTGGGTGACAGTACAGTAACCTTAATCTCCCCATTACCGTGGCTTATGGTTTCGACTATAGGCACACGTACACTTATCTCCCTGGTAACTTCATCAATGAGCTCCCTATTGGCGCCATTAAGGAACTTAACCCTAATTATCTGCGCACCTTTGATAAATGCGCTGATTACCCTCCTAATCACTGAGTCCGAGGTTTCATTAGGCTTAACCTCAATTATCCTCTGAACCTCAACCTCGTGAACCATTAGGGCAGGTAAAATAGCTACCTCATAACCCCTGAACTCTAGGTAGACTGGGTTACCGGCACTGATGCCAAGTACCTCAGCCCACCTCTTGGGTATGGTCACGGCTAGGGATGACTTCCCAGCCATCTGAATCTTCCTAACCTCAATGGGGTTCTTCACATGGTGCGCACTAGGTTATACCTATAAATATTGCTTAACTTAGGGTGTTGACCCAGCTACCTTTAAAAAGGGAACTAAATCAAGTCAACCATGGGTAAGGCATCGGTTAAGGCCAGAGCGCACACATGGTACATAATCGACATGGAGAAGGGTGTGTTTAGGTTCAATAGGAGACTATGCCCTAGGTGCGGCTCCGTTATGGCCTACCACAGGGAACCAGTGCCCAGGTGGCACTGCGGTAAATGCGGTTACACGATATTTGAGAGCCAGGCCCCCAGGCAGAGGGCGGCTGGTAGGGGTAGGTGACGTCGATGCTATCCTTGGATTAACTAAACACCCTTGGCTCCATGGCCAATAGCTACGTCACTCATTGAACCTTAATAAATGTTGACGAACCTTCACCTGCCTTGAAGCAGTGATGGTTAAACTTAGGTAAGCGTTAAATAGTGCGCAGGGATGGTTAATCCTAGTGATAATCCTAGGTATTGAGTCCACAGCCCACACGATAGGGATAGGCATAGTTAATGAACACGGCGTATTGGCTAATGAAAACGACACATATACACCCCCTCAGGGCTCTGGGATTCACCCCAGGGAGGCGGCTGACCACCATATACTGGTCGTGTCTAGTTTACTCAAGAGGGCGTTAAATAGGGCTGGAGTTGGGTTAAGCGACATTGATGCCGTCGCCTTCTCACAGGGCCCTGGCCTTGGCCCAGCCCTTAGGGTTGGGGCCACGGTGGCTAGGTTCATATCAGCTAGGTTCAACAAGCCCCTAGTACCGGTCCACCATGGGGTTGCCCACATTGAGATTGCTAAAATGGCCACGGGAGCCAGGGATCCCCTAGTCCTCCTGGTTTCGGGTGGACACACCATGGTAACCGCCTACTCGGGGGGTAGGTATAGGGTGTTTGGTGAAACCATGGACATATCCGTGGGTAACTGCCTAGACATGTTCGCCAGGTTCCTAGGCTTACCAAACCCGGGTGTTCCTCACCTTGAGGAGTGCGCCAGGAGGGGTAAGGTCATGCTTGAGTTACCCTACACCGTCAAGGGGCAGGACATGTCCTTCGCCGGCTTATACACGGCCGCTGTGAGGCTTATTAAGGAGGGGAGGAGGGTTGAGGATGTTTGCCTATCTATAGTTAACACGGCCTACTACATGCTTGCCGAGGTGACCGAGAGGGCGTTGGCGCTGCTGGGTAAGAGGGAGCTAGTGTTGGCGGGTGGTGTGGCTAGGAGCCCAATCCTAAGGGGTATAATGGAGGTCGTCGCCTCCGAGTACTCGGCCACCCTACACGTGGTCCCCCCTGAGTACGCAGGTGACAATGGGGCTATGATTGCGTGGACTGGTTTACTGGCCTATAAAAGTGGGGTGAGGGTTAGCATCGAGGATAGTGTAATTAGGCAGAGGTGGAGACTCGACGAGGTTCCAATACCCTGGCTAAGCGGTGGTTAAGGAGCCGTGTTGGCGAGTGTTTATAAGCAGGCCTAGCGGGGCTGGGGTGATGTCCGTTGACCCACTTTACCTCAAGCTGCTTGAGAGGGCGTATAAAATAGTGGCACCCAAGGTTGAGAGGAGGAGGGAAATACCTAAGCTCAACGTTGAGGTTGAGCCCAGGAGGACTATAATAAGGAATTTCAAGGAAATAGCCGATAGGTTGAATAGGGATGTCACACACATGGCTAGGTTCTTCATCAAGGAGTTGGCGGTGCCGGGTAACGTTGACCCAAATGGGTCACTGGTCATATACGCTGAACGCACCCCAAGAACCCTAGAGGCCGTTTACGAGAGGTACATTAGGCTTTACGTAACTTGCCCAGTCTGCGGCTCCATCGACACGTACCTGGTTAAGGAGGATAGGATCTACGTACTCGTCTGCACTGCCTGTGGGGCTAGGACCCCCAGGAGGGCTTAGATCTCTGCATTAAGCCTTGTTAGTAACCATGCTGAACGTTATTGGTTTACCGTGGGGGCATGACCTAGGCCTACCTATCTTCTCATAAAGCTTCCTAAGGACCTCAATGGGCATGGTGGTCTCCATCTTTGACGCCAGTCTACACGCCTCATCAACGCTAAACCCAAGGCTAACGAGCCAGGTCTCAATTATCCTGTGGCTATTGTCGACGAGCTCAAGGAGCATCTTACCATCACTACTTAAGTAGACACCCTCAGGGCCCTTGCAGACTAAGCCCTTGGAAACTAGGTGATTAACCTCCTCGTACACACTTGAGGCTGACCTACCCAACTTCCTGGATAGGGATGTTATTGATATTGGCGAATCCTCATCATTAATGGCCCTTAAGTACTCCAACTCCCTAACAGTTATATCCCCTAAATCCACCACGCACCTATTAAGGCTGGGGTATTTAAATTAGTTATTTCATAAAATTACTCGGAGCGGTATCGTGGCTTTACTCACTGGGCCCTAATCAACTTGATTACATGCTCATACTCCCTTAAATCAGGCCTGAGACCATAGGTCAGTATGACTAGGTCCCCACGGTTCACTAGGCCATCCTTAATATATGTGTTCAACGTGTCAACCATACCCTTATCGTAGTCGTCATCCTTAACTACCCTAGACTCCACACCCCACAGCAACTTAAGCCTACGAGCGATGATCTCGCTGGGTGTACCAGCCAGTATCTGAACCCTTGGCCTATACCTAGACAGCCTTATTGCTGTTAAACCGCTCTTAGTGAAGACAACTATCTTAGCGTTGATGCTATCGGCCAGCTCAGCAACCCCTAGGGCAAACCTCATCCTCTCATCAAAAATGCTTGGGTCAATTTTAGGCCCTGGGGCAACTTGACCCTCGTAATTGCTGACTATCCTCCTAAGCCACTCAACAGCCTCAACCGGGTAGTTGCCCATGGTTGTTTCATCGGTGAGCAGCAGTGAGTCAACGCCCTGAAGCACACTGGTCATTACGTCAACCACCTCAGCCCTGGTTGGAACAGGGTTGTTGACCATGGATTCAAGCAGCTGCGTTGCCACCATGACTGGTTTACCGCATGAGTGAGCTGCCATGATTATCTTCTCCTGTATCTTGGGGACCTCCTCCAGGTTGAAAACCATGCCCAAGTCACCCCTAGCCACCATTACGTAGTCGGCGCTGCAGGCGATATCCCTAATCCTGTTAACTGCACTAGCCGTCTCAACCTTAACCACTATGGCTGGCGAGTACCCTATCCTCCTCAGGTAGTCCCTAACGTTCTCAATATCCTCAACACTCCTCACATGGCTTAAACCAAGGTACTCCAGGTTGTACTTGGCGGCTACCTTAATGGCCTCCTTATCCCTATCGCCAAGTATTGGCAGGGGGTAGTCCTTATTCATCACTGTTATCGACTTATGGGACTTAATGACGCCATTAGTTAGAGCCTTTAGAGAGGCTTCATTGTCACGCTTACCAATTACCTCAAGCTTAATCCTACCATCATCCATCACTATCACGTCGCCCTCATCCACAATGTTAAAGAACTCCTTAACCGGTACTGGTACGTAGCCCTTGCCCTCATTGGCTAACCTAAAGGTTAACACGTCGCCTTTATTAAAGGCTAGGTCACTCATCTCACCTGTCCTAACCCCCGGGCCAGGTAAGTCGCCCAGTATCGGTATGTCCGGGTTAATCCTCCTAATTAACTCAATCCTACTAACCCAGGTATCCACATCTCCGTGAGAGAAGTTAACCCTAGCCCCATCAATGAGTCTAATTAACCTACTGGCCACCTCAGGCCTTTCCGATGAAGGGCCGATTGTGGCAACAATCTTAACCTTATTGGCCATTGCTCACCCAGCCTAAATCCCCTTTTAAACTAAACCTAATGGTAGGCGTTAGGATACGCCTTGGTCAATTGACACTACCCAAGCCCTCCACCTACCCTTAATGGATTCAACAATCCTCTTAGCGTCATCCCTGCTCTCAGCCAGCGCAACAATCGAACCACCCATCCCAGCGCCGCTTATCTTAGACCCAAGGGCGCCGTTTGAGTCCAGGTGCCTCTTAATCTCCTCAAGCTCAGGTATGCTGACCTCGTACAGGTCCCTTAGTAGCCTATGCTGCTCATTCATTATTTCACCCAGGACCCTCCTATCCGGCTCACCCTTCCTTAACTCGGCTATCGCCCTCTTCGTTGATTCATTCATAAGTATCGTGAATTCAAGTCTCTTCCTGTGCGTATCGTCAAGGGTGCTTAAGTAGTCCTTAGCCGCATTAGCTATTAAGTCCCAGTTAACCTCGTCAAGGGGCTTACTAAGTTCACCCCAGTACTCCCTAGGCATGGACTCCCTGAGCATGCTTAAGGCCTCCCTAAGCTCCCTCTGCCTAACGGTGTGGACGTTCATGGTGCTGTGCCTAACGCCTGAATCAACAACTATGAAGTCA
>JAPWUH010000048.1 GCA_028275645.1 Caldivirga sp. | reverse complement strand
GGCTTTAGTGAATGGTTCGGCTTACGGCTTCGCCACGGAGCTACTTTACTTCTTTGACCAGGTGATCGCTGTTAGGGGCTCGGAGTTCTCGTTACCCGGCATTAGGTATGGGCTTGTGCCGGTAACGACCGACGAGGGAAACATGTTCGCGATTACATTCTATTCGGCATATCTTGCCTAATAAGGTGCGCTGGCGTTAAATACGAGATAGCGAGGGACGAGGCTTATCGGCTCAGTGTCCCAGAGGATTTCCACAAACCTGCGGATTAAGGCGTAGTTACCGGCTTCACTCATTACTTCCCTTAGGAATGATGTGAATGGCACGTTGGTAAATACTATCATGCCACGCAGGTTTATGAAGTAATGTCCTGTACGTCCGTGTTGATTATTACCTGGACAAAGCCGCGTTTAAAGATTTCCCTGAGATGAATATTGTTTACGGCTTCGCAGCCAGGCTATGGAAGAAATACAGAGATAGAGATGAATTAATCAAAACAGCCGACCTACTGGAGCTTATTGAGAAGCTAGCCATGGCGATTGGTCGTGAACACCTTGGGAACGATAGGATCGATTAGATGGCTAGATACACGCTGGATATAGTGAGGGGCTCAGGGAGTTGAAGAGGAGCGAGAGACTAGCCTTGACCGACGCCTTAGTAAACCGAGCCTATGAGTTCGCGCTGATGAATTAAAGACCACGCAGTTGACGGCAGTTAAGGTCCTGCGTCATATCTTAGAAAATCCACAGAGGGCTGGGATTAGGCTAACGGTGCCGAAAAGAGCAAAGACATTGATAAGCTAAAGACGGAATTGGACATTGAATTCATAAGTACTTAGTGTACCCATACGGTATTGAGGACAGCCAAGAAAAGGGAGTTGTTGTTAGGAAGGACCTAAACACCATCGCCTTATACGCATTGCTCAAGAATGCCTATGATGAGGAAAAGTATTAGTAGTATTATTCGCGAGAACGCCGTTAATACTAGGTGCGCCCAAGGAGTTCCTGGAAGCACTCGTATCCACATTCGGCATGGGTGAAGCAAAGAGAAACGGCTATGCAATACCCCTAGCCAAGCTGTGAGAAACTTCCTAACAGGTGAGGAGGACGCTGAAAACACAGAGGAACCGAGAACTACAAAAAAGAGACCCCGTGAGACTTTACAATTGTAAAACGTTCCGCAAAACTTATAAAGGGGAGATTATTTAATAACTAGGTATGTCCACAAAAAATTATGTAGGGGGGTTCGGTGATTATAGGAGTTCTTATAAGGATGAGTATGGTTATAATGCACCTGACTATGCTAGTGGTTATGGTTTCTATGCGGTAGACTTCGAAGAAAGGGTAAACATGGACAGATTAAGAAGAGGGAGGTTAGAAAGGGCGAGACAGAAGCTATTTAAGGAAAAGGGCTTAGGTGCATTTCTATCACTAGATGAGAAGAATATAATCTATATAACCAGTACTTATAGACCATTTTGGACAATGCCCGCCTCTGGTTTAAGGTATGCGTTGTTAGTCTCAACGAGCGATGCCCCCATTTTATATGAGCAAGGAGATATAGGTTACCACATTAAGAGGATGGCCCCTTGGATCCCAGCGGCTAACATAAAATATGCAATTACGGGAGCAAGTTGGATAGGCGTAGCAATGGGAAAGGAAGCACGTGAGGCCCAGCTTAAGAAAATGGTGAGGCAAATAAAGGAGGACTTAAAGGCAAACAAGGTAGATAAGGAGCCATTAGGAATAGACTTCTATGATGAAGCCTTAATAAATGCATTAAGGGCAGAAGGGATCCAAGTAGAGTACTCTAAGGCTGTAGAGGCTATGATTGAGGCTAGGATGATTAAGTTACCTGAGGAAATAGCGTTATTAAAGATGGCAGCTATGATAGGGGATGCAGTATTCCAGACAATAGCTGATACACTTAGGGCTGGAATAACTGAGTACGATATATTAGCCGCAGCTTTTCATACAGCCTATAAATTAGGGGCGGAAGTATGGAATGGAATGTTCGTTACTTCCGGCCCCTATACTTGGCCTAATTTGAGGGCTACTACAGGGAGATTAATAAGGCCTGGGGATGTTGTTTATTTCGATACTTATAATATGGCGTATATGGGTTATAGGACTTGCTATTACAGAACCTTCTTCGTTGGGAGAGCGCCAAAGTCAATAAAGGACGCCTATCAAAGAGCCCTTGACTGGCTTTATGAGGCTATAAAGGCTATTAGACCTGGTGTCACGACTAAAGATGTAGCGGAAAAATGGCCTTCAGGTCCTGAGGTTTGGGGGTGGTATGGGGTTAAAGATGAGGACATGACTGCTGGAAACAATTGGGCTCACGGAATAGGACTTTCACTTTATGAACCACCTATAATTTGGAGGGCTGTCTCGCTTGATTATCCAGTAAGGATTGAACCAGGGATGACCTTTGCAATCGAGACTCAGGAGGGGGATAAAGAGACTAGGCAAGGAGTAAGGATTGAGGAAATGCTAGTAGTCACTGAAGCTGGGGTGGAGATAATAACTAAATGGCCTGTTGATGAGATAACGGAAGTTCCAATAGTGAGGTGAACAATATGGAAGCCCCTGACCCAGTTAGTGAATACTTAAGGACTTATACGTTCAGTTCCAGGCTTCTAGCCCTAATCATTATAGTAATACTTGCCGATATGCTTGAATTCTATGATTTCGGACTTTTAAGTGTAGTAATCCCAATTTGGGAGAAAGCATGGAGTTTAACAGGTGTCGAGATTGGATTATTGGTCTCCGTAGTAGGAGTAGGTGGAGTAATAGGGGCATTCTCTGTTCCTATCATAGCAGATAGGGTGGGTAGGAGGCCAGTTTTCGTATGGACTTTACTATTAATAGCAGCTTCAACGGGGCTATTAGCTTTGACCCCAACAGGGAACATTCCCTATGTTCTAGTAATGAGGTTCCTTCTGGGCTTTGGAATAGGGGCACTTTACTCACTTGATTATACACTTTTACAGGAATTTGCGCCTGAGAAATACAGAGGCTTTACGGCTGGAATAGCTTCAGCTCTCTTGCCCTTAGGCACTTCCCTTGCTGCTTTAACTGGTTACCTAGTTTTGCCAATATGGGGTTGGAGGGGGCTATTCGCTATAGGTGCGATACCAGCTATATTGTCATTAATTGGAAGGTTGGTAATGCCAGAAACACCTAGGTGGCTTTACGCTCATGGAAAGTTTAAGGAAGCCGCTAGATCTATAGCATGGATAATGAATATTAAAGACCAAAATAAAGTTTCAAGAATAGAAGAGGACCTTCAAAATAAGTTCAGGAGTAACCCTGTGAAGAAGTTATCACTTAAGGAACAACTCTCAATGTTAGTTTCTAAACCTAGGGAATTTTCCGTATTAATGTTATCTGGGTTTGTAATAGGTTTCGTATGGTATTGTATAGTACCCTATATGCCACTCTTTCTTGTACTAAATTATCACATATCAGCTATAGTCGCTGCTGGTCTGTTCTCGATAATAGCCCTATCAGGCATGGCTGGAAGATTCGTTATGTCCGCGTTAATTGATATATTGGGAAGGAAGTGGACTATAAGGATCTTCTCATTAGTACCATTCATCTTTCTCCTTCTAACCGGAGCTGTTTTAGGCACTCCACTATTTCTACCATTAATATTACCTGCGTATTTCGTGATTGACTCAATATGGTCAGCAGTTTTCGTTTACGCGAACGATCTATATCCAACTAGGGCTAGGGCATCCATAAGCGGTATGACTTACACCTCAGCAAGAATTGCAAGCATAATAAGTCCCATCGTCTTAGGTATTCTCATGGGTGTCCATCCCACTATAACAAGGCTATTCCCAATATTTGCATTAGCTGCTGTGTTATATATAATAATGTCAATTGTTTATTGGGCTCCAATAACCCCAGAAACAAAAGGTAAGGCATTAACTGCATAATCATTATAATTTATAAGAATAGGCTTAAAATTTGATTTCGATTTTTCCTTAATGGAACTTAAATACAAGGACTTGGCAATAGCTTTTTTGCCAGTCATCATATGGGGAGCAGGATTCCCCATATTTAAGATAGGGCTATATTACTCAAACCCTGTAACATATGCATTTTTAGAGCACTAATAGGAACTGTAGTCCTGTTATTGATTAACATTAGGAAGGAACTTAAAAGGACCTTAATAACATATTTCTACAAATTGCTAACCATAGGTTTCCTTAATACTACGTTATTAACCTTATGTCTTGCGTATGTAATAGCTTATTCTCCCCCTGGAATAGCCTCAGTATTAATATACTCCCAAGTCCTCTTCACTCCTTTATTATCTTCACTATTAATAAAGGAGAAATTAAAGGCTATTAAGTACTTGGGGATTATTATTGGATTCACCGGAATAATATTGATATCTAGCATAGGGGAAATTAACTTAATATCTATAATCCCTGGATTATTGGGCGGTTTCTTCTGGGGGGCTCTTCAATGTGCTTTACAAAAAATTCAATTTCGAAGTAAGTAGCACTATCATAACTGCCCTTCAATTCAGTTTAGGAACACCAATAATATTGCTCTTTGTTCCTCCCCTTGATTATAACTTTTATGTGGTTCTAAATTCGGACTTCATATTATCAGTTTTATATCAAGGAGCTTTAGGATCAGGATTAGCTTATTTAATATGGTTTAGGCTGCTAAGTAGATATAAGGCCTCGGTAATTAGTTCTTTCTCGATGGGAGTACCAGTGACTGCACTTATCCTCTCCTGGATTTTCCTGAACGAACAATTAACGATAAACCAAATATTAGGTATATCGTTGGTACTCAGTGGTATATTCTTAGTTTTAATGTGATTAACAGCATTCCTCTCTAATCTGTTTGCCTTTTCACTCTTATTTCAGTCATTTTATTGTCATTTTAACCAGGTAATGCGCAGCCCTTATGTAACATGTTTACATCATGCGTAGCTCATTGGTTTTGAGTAATAGTAAATAGTAATATAGTAATTATGAAAAACAATTTAATAGATCGCATTCAACAGCGATCGCCAGGGCTATCTGCAAAATACGCCAAAACTTACCGAATTTACGTCTCTTGATTAAGGAGTTAAAAGGACTCAGCTAAGTTGTTGATCTTGAGCCGCTTTCACAACTCCCTTGGAGCAACATAATTAAGAACACTCAATTTGCCATCAACATTAACATCTTGCTCACCCAAGAAAAGAATCTCATCTAACTCCTTCCTCTCAACCCTACTCATGGAACGCTTAAAATGAACAACACTATACTATCTCTTAACGAAAAGTCTTGATGACACAATAGCCCCATCAAGAGCCTTAACGCCATCAGCAACAAGAACCGGTTAAACCCTCCCGAGTAATACCAATAGCTATAAGTAAAACATCTCAACCGATTTATTTAATAATGCGTTTTCTGGAAGTATATTGGGGACGAGCAGGATCATGGAGTGGCGGGCTCCACGGTTGTTACGCTTCTTGCATGATATAATATTCTGCCCGTCCATGCCAGGGTGGTTGTTGAGCTGAACAACCAAGCATGGAAATCTACTTCAAATTGCTTGGGTTGTATAAGCTATAAAATTTAAATTTTAAGACTTGGGTAAGGTTATTTAAGTGAGGTGAAAAGCTTAAAAATTATCAATTATACATGAAGCACGTATGTCCTGGGGGGTGTTTGGAACAGAGGCGGCGGAGAGAATAAATTGGGCCAGATTAAGGGAAGAGAGAAAGAGAAGGTTATTAGAGAAAATAAAGCAGGCAGGTTTTGGAGGTTTTCTAGCATTCTATGAAGAAAACATAAGGTATATTACTGGAACTAGAGGAGCTCCTTGGACTAGGGACAAACCTGGGTTAAGATATGCCCTTATAACCAATGATGGGAAAGTAACTCTTTATGAACAGGGTGATAATTGGTATCACACTAAGAGGAACAGTCCTTGGCTTGATAAAGTCAAATATTCTTACGCAATCTGGATTAAAGGTGCATCTGGTCCAGCTAGCCAATACCAAGCTGAGAAATTTGCAAGGGATATAAAGAAGGAATTAGAAGAACACGGAGTTGCTGACTTACCATTGGGAGTCGACTTCATTGACTTCAACATGCTAAGGGCTTTCGAAAAGGTTGGGATCAATGTTGTTGATGGTTTAAGCGTTATTCACGAGGCAAGGGCTGTTAAAACCCAAGACGAGATCGAAGCAGAGAAAGTGGCAGCGTCTATAGCGGATGCAATTCATTATGAGGCGACAAAAATCCTTAGACCTGGAATTCCTGAAAACAAAGTGATGGCCCATTTATATGAGTATGCATATTCAATACCAAATGTGGATAATGTAGTAACCATTATAGTGAGTTCTGGACCACACACTTGGCCTAATTATAGGAACTTCACCGATAGGATTATTGAGTACGGAGATTTAGTCCTTATAGATGTAGTAATAGCGTGGAACGGCTACCATACATGCGTCTACAGAACATATAGCGTTGGAAGGCAGCCAAGCCAAGAACAAAAGGACTATTATCAATTAGCTCTCAACTGGCTTTATGATGCAATTAAGGCAGTAAGACCTGGCGTGACTACAAAAGACATTGCATCTAAGTTTCCTCCTGCAAGTGAAGTTTGGGGTTATAAGGAGGAGGAGGAAGCTGCAGCTAACTTATGGGGACATGGATTGGGGCTTTCCCATTACGATTTGCCATTGATTTCCAGGATAGTTTCACTCGATTTTCCTTATGAGATTAAGGAAAACATGGTCCTAGCACTTGAAACTCAACATGGAAAGCTATTTGAATGGGGAGTAAGGATAGAGCAAATGCTTAGAGTGACTTCCAGCGGTGTTGAAATACTCAATAAATTCCCTGCCGATGAAATAATTACGGTGAGCTAATGGCCAAAGCGCTTTATCTAGTTCAACCTAAAATCACTAAAATTATGGAATATAAGGTGGATAAACCGAAAAATAATGAGGTATTAGTGAAAATGCTGAGCGCAAGTGTATGTGAAACTGATTGGAAGATATTTGAAGGAGAGGTAAAGGTAAGATATCCTAGGGTAATGGGTCATGAGGGGGTAGGGTTAGTTATTGAAAAGGGAGAAGAGGTGAGGGATTTAAATGAGGGGGATAAGGTAATTATAGATCCAAACGTATATGATAATACTTGCCCATTGTGCAGGGAAGGCAAATTTAATTTATGTATCAGAGGTGGGCTTTTAGGTAGGGAATACGATGGTCTTCTCAGAGAATATATTGTAGTCCCTGAGTACAGAGCTTATAAAATTCCAGATAGCATAAGTATAGAAGTTGCTCCCTTAATACAGCCCCTATCTACTGTTGTACATGCTCATAAATTAATTAGTATAAAACCTAATTATAATGTCTTAATTTTGGGACTTGGAGTTATGGGATTGATGCATGTTCAACTTTCTAAGCTTCAGGGCGCAAACGTTATTGGAGTTAGCAGATCTGATAATAAATTGAAGATAGCCAGGGAACTAGGTGCTGATCTAGTAATTAAACCCGAGGAGTTTAATGAAGTTAAAATAAAGGAGTTAACTAATAATGAACTTTTTGATGTTATTATAGACACAACCGCAGATCCCGATCTCATTAGGAATTCAATAAATGTTCTTAGACCTGGAGGAACCCTTTTGCTTTTCGGGATAAGTACAAATAATTTAAATCTCCCGATGTATGACTTGTACTACAAGGAAGTGAAAATAGTCACGTCTAGATCTAGTTTACCAGGCGACTTCTTAGACGCAATAAGATTAGTGAGCAATAATAAAGTGAAACTGGAGCGCTTAGTTTCTAAAAGGATTAGTTTTTGGGAAATAGGGGACTTTCAAGAGTTAAGGAAGGGAGTAGAGTTCAGACCAATCATATTCTTTTAATATTTATTTCAATGATAGCAGTTACGTTTTTCTCTTATGTTTAAACAATTTCTTTATCTCTCCAGATGCTTAGTAAATACTTTTTATCAACCTAGTATCTACGCCTTGGATAAATAATATATTTTAAAATTTTAATTAGTTTTAATTAGTTTATACTAATTGTGCTAGGTCTACATCCTTGGTCTCTGGACCTATGGCTGCTGCTATCGCCACAAGAGCGCTACCTATGACTCCGATTATTATAATTGCCCATAGCAATGAGTGGATGGCTGCCGAGAGCCAGCTGACGTAGAATGGGTAGAAGCCACCGATGAAGATCCCGGAGCTATAGCCAAAACCAACCCCAGTGGCCCTCACGGTGGTTCTAAAGCGCTCGGATAGGTATGCGGGAAC
>JAPWUH010000047.1 GCA_028275645.1 Caldivirga sp. | reverse complement strand
GCGGCCTTAGGCAACAGCTCAAGCATCATCCTTAAGGTAGCCTTCGCATCGCCAATAATGCCCACGCTCGGTTTAACGTTCTTACCAATCTCACTCTTATCAATGTCAATGTGAATTATCCTCCTCCCCCTCTGGAACTCCCTAAAGTCACCCACAGTCCTGTCACTAAACCTAGTACCCACCGCAAGCACGAGGTCTGAGTTTATTATTGCGGCGTCAGCCTCAACCCTCCCATGCATCCCAGCTGGCCCCATGAAAAGTGGGTGGTTATTAGGCACACAGTTCTTACCAGGTAGTGTGGTGACTATCGGCATCCACAGCGTTTCAGCCACCGCCAACACCTCCTCAGTGGCGTTGCTCCAGCAGACACCACCACCAACAAGCATCACCGGCCTTTCAGCCTCTAAAAGTAGCTTAACGGCATAGGCCACAAGCCCGGGGTCAGGTTCAGGGGTACCCTTATAGGAGACCTTTATGTAATCCTCACCACGCACCTCCTTAACCTCAGATAGCTGAATATCCCTAGGTAAATCGACCACAACAGGGCCTGGCCTACCATCGGTGGCTATCCTGTAGGCTGCCTTAAACATGGGCACCAGGTCCTCGGGTTTCTTAACCATGAAGGTGTGCTTGGTTATGGGCATCGAGAGTCCTATTATGTCCGTCTCCTGGAATGCATCCCTACCAAACACTGAGGTTGGGACCTGCCCGGTTAGGGCGACCAGGGGTGACGAGTCCATCATTGCGTTGGCCAGGCCTGTGGCCAGGTTTGTTGCACCAGGCCCTGAGGTGACTAGGACAACGCCTGGTCTTCTAGTTACTCTGCCGTACGCGTCCGCTGCATGTATGGCACCCTGTTCATGCCTAAAGAGGAATATCTTAATGTCCTTGCCGTAGAAGGCGTCGAACAGCGGCATTATCTGGCCCCCAGGTATGCCGAATATCTCACCGATACCCATTTTAACAATCTCATCGGACAGCGCATCAACGGCCCTAACCACCATAACCACCCCTTAGCCTATTTATAGGGTCTGTATACCCATTCCCCGCAGATTCTTTATTTATTTTACATTGGATTAAGTATTGGGCCCCTGAGGCCCATTCCCTATCGTACGTAAAGAATAAGACACCTCATTAACTGCAGTAGCCTATACACCCCTTTTTAAGCATTACCCTTAGGCTATCTATTCTATGCAGTGTAATAACCAGTGAACGGTTAGGTATAGGTGATTCTATTGATTCAACCTACAGTTATTTATTGAATTCCACGGAGCTTAAAACTTATATACCTAGACCGGTGGGGCTGTTAGGGTGGTCTAGATTGCTCAAGACGTAACCTCAGGTGGCACTGGGGTTAGGTACGTTAGGTTCCTGGACACCACCCTAAGGGACGGTGAGCAGACGCCCGGCGTTGCATTAAAGCCTGAGGAGAAGTTACTGATAGCGATGAAGCTTGAAGACCTTGGCGTGGACTCAATAGAGGCCGGGTATCCTGCAGTGAGTGAGGGCGAGTTTAAGGC
The DNA here is from genome assembly GCA_028275645.1 of Caldivirga sp. GTDB lineage: Archaea > Thermoproteota > Thermoprotei > Thermoproteales > Thermocladiaceae > Caldivirga. The sequence goes on along the minus strand of JAPWUH010000047.1, from coordinate 6,783 downwards.
CATTAGGATGATAAGTAGGGAAGTGACCGACTCCGAGGTCATAGTTTTATCAAGGTCAATTAGGAGCGATATAGATAGGGCCATCGACGCCGACGTTAAGGCTGTCCACCTATTCATAGCCACATCCGACATACACATGAAGTATAAGCTGAGGATGAGCAGGGAGCAGGTTATTGAAAGTGCCGTATCAGCCGTCGAGTACGCTAAGAGCCATGGGTTAACCGTGGAGTTCAGCGCTGAGGATGCCACTAGGAGTGACTTGGAGTTCCTGGTGAAAGTGTTCCAGAGTGTCGTTGACGCCGGGGCAGATAGGCTAGACATTGCTGACACGGTTGGTGTAATGTGGCCGAGCAGAATGGCCCAGTTGGTTAAGTTGATTAAAAGTAGGGTGAGGGGAAATTACCTGCTCAGTGTCCACTGCCACGACGACTTCGGCATGGCGGTCGCCAACAGTGTGGCCGCGGTTGAGGCTGGGGCTGACCAGGTACATGGCACTATAAATGGGGTTGGGGAGAGGGCTGGGAATGCGGCCCTCGAGGAGGTGGCCTCAGCTGTGAGATTCCTACTCGGCTACAGAACTAGAATTAGATTTGAGAAAATTAAGGACGTGTCAGAGACCGTGTCTAAGCTATTTAATATACCTGTACCACCTAACAAGGCTATAGTAGGCGCCAATGCCTTCTCCCACGAATCCGGTATACATGTACACGGCATCCTAAGCAACCCATTAACGTACGAACCCATTGACCCATCCATGGTTGGTATGAGCCGCAGGATAGTACTAGGCAAGCACAGCGGTAGGCACTCAGTGGAGTACGCACTTAAGATGCTGGGTGTAGAGCCCAGTAACGAGGTAGTTTCCAGGGTGCTACGCAGGATAAAGGAGCTTGGGGACTCCGGGGTTAGTCTCACCTGGGAGGACTTTAAGAGGATAGTCATGGTTGAGATTAAAGGTGAGGATAATGAGGGTAGCCGTAATTAGGGGTGATGGAATTGGACCTGAGGTTGTCGACTCAGCTTTAAGGGTGCTTAAGGCCGCCGCGGCTAAGTACGGCTTAGTGATTGAACTAGCCGAGGTTGAGGCCGGCGACTCAGCACTCAGCAAGTACGGTGAAGCCATGCCAAGCAGGTATTGGGGTGTAATTGAGACCTCCGACGCTATACTGAAGGGCCCTGTGGGTGAAAGCGCCGGTGAGGTGGTTGTTAAGCTTAGGAGGGGTCTAGACCTCTACGCCAACATTAGGCCGGCTAGGGTCTATCCAGGCGTTAAGGCGCTTAGGGATGGCGTCGACCTGGTTATAGTTAGGGAGAACACTGAGGATGTTTACGTTAGGGCTGAGTACATGATAACCAGCGACGTGGCTGTAGCGCTTAGGGTTATTTCAAGGAGGGCGAGTGAAAGGATTGCTAGGGTCGCCTTTGAACTGGCTAAGTCAAGGAGGGGTAAGGTGACCGTGGTCCATAAGGCGAACGTACTCACCGTGAGTGATGGCCTATTCAGGAGTGTGGCCAGGGAGGTGGCTTCAAGATACCCCAACGTCAAGGTTGATGAGATGTACATAGACTCGGCGGTTATGGACATGGTTAGGAGGCCGCAGGACTTCGACGTAATATTAACAACAAACCTCTACGGCGACATACTAAGCGATATAGCGGCATACGTGACGGGTAGCATTGGGCTAGCCCCATCGGCAAACATGGGTGACTCAAAGGCAATGTTTGAGCCAGTCCACGGCGCAGCCTTCGACATAGCTGGTAAGGGCATAGCCAACCCGACAGCAACCATACTGTGCGTATCATGGATGCTTAAGTGGTGGGGCAGCAGGGTGGGTGATGGCAAATACACCACCGCTGGTAACGCCATTGAGAAGGCGGTGCTGGACGCACTAAGCAGTGGGGCCAAGTTGACACCGGACCTTGGTGGTAACGCCACAACAGCCGAATTCACAGGGGAGGTCATCAAGAGGATTTAGATGTTAACTGTGTATTAAGACATTATACGTAATAATGTGTAATAGAGGGTAAACAACTAAAATGTATTATAATGTATTATAAAGTGAATACATGCAGCCTGGGATGAGTAAGGGCAGGGTAATACTCTTCATTACAATGCCGCCATCTGAGGAGGACCGTTCAAGCCACATTAAGACTTGCATTGATTACATCCTCACAGGGGTATGAGGCAATCGTTTACCTAGCGTTGTATTCAGATGCTATGAATGCTGGCGTGAGTATCGTTGCATGTAAGGTAGCGATGCAGGACTTTAATGTTAATGATAAGGAGCTGATGAGCGGGATTGCTATCTGGGAACCAAAGGATCTTTTTGAGTCCGCTAAGGGCTCCATACTCATTTCAATGTAACTCTTGAGTTATTAAAAACATAGCTGTAGCACCACAAGCCTAAGTTAACGGGGTGCAGTAAACCCTATAAGGCCTGGATCACCGATGGATAGGGCATGGTGGAGGGATGCCTTGGTTAAATTATGATTGCTTAATCATTAAGGTTGACTATTAAGTTAAACTTAATAATCATTAGTGGCTGTGGGTTACTATGCCTCAATTGGTGGTAGAGGGCAGGGTCATTAAGGTTGGGGACAACATAGACACGGACGTCATAATACCGGCCAAGTACCTTGTCTACACGGACCCGGCTATACTTGGTAAGCACGCCATGGAGCCCCTGGACCCTAACTTCTACGAGAAGGCTAAGGATGGTGTAATATTGGTTGCTGGGAGGGCCTTTGGGATGGGGTCGAGCAGGGAGCAGGCCGCCATAGCGTTAAAGGCTGCTGGGGTTAAGGCTGTCTTAGCGGAGTCCTTCGCCAGGATATTCTACAGGAACGCAATTAACAACGGCCTACCGGTCCTGGTGGTACCTGAGGTTAGTAGACTAATTAACGAGAATGATAAGGTGCGTGTGGTTGTGGATACAGGTGAAATAACGGTAAACGACTCAAGGGTGATTAAGGCTAAGCCGATAACAGGGGTGGCGCTGGAGATACTGCTTAAGGGTGGTCTCCTCAACTACCTGAAGGGCAAGTGAACCACGGCTAAATCTTTAATACTGAGCTTTGATGGGGCTTGCCTGAGCGTTATGTGTAGGATGGCTATTATACTGGGTGGGATGCCCAGCGTCCTTAATGTACGTGAGGGGGTCGTTAATGGTCTCATCAAGGCCGCGTCAAACGACCCATACGGTGAGAGGCTTTACGGCGAGTCAAGCCATAGTGATGGGTGGGGCTTCGTATCGCTAGTGACAGGTAACCCAACTTCACCATCAATGTTCAAGAGCCTTAAGCCAATATACCTAGACCCACTATCCCCAAAGATACTGCTGAGTGTCCATGAGGGGCATGGCACCTTAATTGAGATGATCCACGCCAGGGCTGCCAGCACAGGGACGCCGAAAAACATAACGTCAACCCACCCAGTACACTCAATAACCAACACCGGCCACGAAGTCTTCATGATTCACAACGGCTCCTTCAGGAGGGATGACCTAGCCAGGTACCTTAACCTAGGGCCCAGCTATAGAGCCAGTTACAATGACACATTCATAGCTAACCTGGCTCTTGCTGGGAGGGTGAGTGATGGTATTACAATGGAGGATTTGAAGTGGCTGCTTGGTTATGTTAAAACCGGGGCCAACCTTGGGATACTGATGGTTAAGTACATGAATGGCCAGTTAAGTGAGGTTCAACTTGTGGTTGGTAGTTACTACGTTAAGGCCAATGATGGTAAGGATGCGGCCCGTGATGATTACTATAGACTTTACTGGTGCAGCGGTGATGGGATCAACGTGTATGCGTCTTCAACAATAGTGGACTACTATAGGCCAGTAAACCTACCCAACTGCACACCGCTTAGGAATGGTGAATATCATTCGTACATGGTGAACGCCAACACCGGTGAGTACACTCGTGAGGTGTGGATGTTGAGCTAACCTAACCTGTTAGGCTAATTACTTTAAAAGAGATTAACAATCCCAGCACACCCGGTGCCTTCAATGAAGGCTAAGGCCCTTGTGCTCAGGGAGTTCGGTAAACCCCTTAGGATGGAGACCATTGATGTTAAGGAGCCTGGTGACGATGAGGCCGTGCTCATTAAGGTGGTTGGTGCAGGCATGTGTAGGACTGACTTAAGGCTATGGGCTGGTACGGAACCGAGGGAGGGGTTTAGGCTACCCTTCGTGCTTGGGCATGAGAATGCAGGCGTGGTTGAGAGTGTTGGGGGTAAGGTTAAGGGGTTTAAGCCAGGTGATAGGGTACTGGTTTACGCCATCTGGGCTGACTGGGGGTGCAGGTACTGCAGAATTGACAAATGCATGCAGTGCAGGGATCAAAGCATACCAGGGCAGTCCAACTACTACGGTGGGTACGCCGAATACCTCTACGTACCCGACTACAGGTACTTGATTAAGATAGATATTGACCCTGTGGAGGCGGCGCCATTAGCCGATGCCGGGTTGACATCATATTCAGCGGTTAAGAAGGCCATGCCATACCTATACCCAGGTTCAACAGCAGTGGTGTATGGGGTTGGCGGCTTGGCGTCATACGCCATACAATACCTAAGGCACATGACCCCCTACGTAACCATAGTAGCCGTGTCCAGGAGCGATGAGAAGCTTAAATGGGCCGAGGAACTGGGAGCCCATTACGCCGTACACCCAGGTGAATTGGGGGACATGGTTAAGAAGCTTAGCCCAGAGAGGGCTTCAGTGATCCTAGACTTCGTGGGTAACGGGGATTCAGCCAAGGCAATACCACTACTTGAACCTGGGGGTGCAGTGATCCTTGTTGGGATGGAGGGCAGGGACTACCCAATACCAGTCTTCGACACTGTTGCATGGCAGTTCACCGTGATTGGGAGCAATTACGGCAGTATAAGTGAAATGGAGGAGATGGTCCGCTTCATTAGGGACCATGGCATTAAGTCTTACATAGAGAGAGTGCCACTTGATGAGGATGCGGTTAATGAGGCATTGAACAGGTTGAGGGAGGGTAGGGTATTGGGTAGGTTTGTCATAACACCTCAGGGTGGTTAACCATGATTAGGAGGTTTTGGTTAGCCAAGGTTGGGGATCACGGTGAAGTCCCGGGCGCCGAGGTTTACTGGATGAGGGACTTTGATAAGTGGGTTAGGTTAAGCTTCTACTCACTGATAATAGACACCGACGATGGCTATGTCCTAGTGGGCACTGGCCTGGTAAGGGACTTAACGCTGAGGAATAGGTTCCTCAGGGAGTGGGCAGGTAGCGATAGGTGTAGGTTCACGGTTCAGGATAGTGAGAGGATTGAGAATGTGCTTAGGAGACTTAACCTAACCCCAGATGACGTAGCCCACGTAGTCATAACGCCAGTCCAAGACTACACGGTTGGTGGCCTAGACCTATTCAAGAGGGCTAAAATATACTTCTCAAGGAGGGGCTGGTTTGAGGATGTGGTTAACCCAAGGCCATCACCATTCCTCAACAGGGACATTTACCTACCCAGGTACGTTAGGGATTACCTCTTCGAGGAAGCCTGGAGTAGGATAATCCTGCTTAACGATGAGGATAAGGTGGTTGATGGGGTGGATGTGAAGTGGACTGGTTGCCACCACAGGAGCTCAATGGCCATTATAATGCACACCAGAGACGGTGTCGTCAGCTTCACAGACGCAGCCTTCACCATGAGGAACCTGCAGGAGAACATACCCATAGGCATAGCCGAGGACATTTACGAATGCCTAAATGCATACGAATACCTGAAGAGAGTAAGTAAGGTGGTTATACCAGCCTACGACCCGGACAACGTGGTAAGGTTTAGGGAGTGGCTTATTTAGGGGCGTAATTTTGTCTGAAACCTATTTTAACTCAGGTAACGTTGATCAGGTGTGATTAAGATTGAGTTGCTTATAGCCAATGGCGAGGTTACCGTGGCCGCTGGGGATGAGAAGGTGACTTTTAGGAGTATTGATGATGCTCTGGCCTACGTTAGAAAGATAGCCACCGACGTTGACTGCATAAGGAACTCCTGGTACATTAGGGTTCCGTTGGTTAGGATACTGGACGTGTTAGCCTACGCCTCCACGGCCAAGTCTAGGAGTGTTAGGGAGACCTTGGTCAACTACCTTAGGGAGAGGGGGTTGAGCGAAACGAACGTGAGGGTTATCGGACCCACGCTACAGGCCCTTAACCTAGTCAACAACGGCGAGTTCACCGATGATGCCCTTAGGATTGGGGAGTTGTATAGGATGGGGATGCTTAATGAATGCGCCAGCCTAATGATGAAGCTTGCCCAGGGTAACTGCGCCCTAAGGGGCCTACTATCCAAGTATAGGCCGGGTGACCCAGACTCACTTAGGCAGCTTGGGCTTAGGAGGAGGGATGAAGTCAACTACACAATGCAACTCCTCGACTTCATGATAAGCGGTGGTTTACTGGGTTGCATTGATTCACTGAGGGAGTTCCTCAACGGTAAGTGCACAACGCCACTATGCCCATGCTGCACCAACTATGCCACATACTTCATACTGAGTAGGATACCCATGGCCAAGCTCATGGATTACCTAAACCTACCCAACCCAGGCTACGCACCAGTCATAAGTGGGCGTGAAGTAGCCCTAGTGCACCCAGGTAGTGGCGATAGGGTGGCCGTGGTGGGTAAGGTGGCTGAGTTTAACCAAGTCAACTACGCCCCAGCCTTAAGGGCCCTGGTTGATTCTATTGAGCAGGAGTTGAGGAGGGGAGGGGTGGATAGGGCCATTTTAATAATACCGTTCACCGTTAACTACAATGG
>JAPWUH010000046.1 GCA_028275645.1 Caldivirga sp. | reverse complement strand
GGTCATTATGTTCCTGAGGCCGGCAACTGCCTTATCAATCCTCAACTTATACTCATTGGGGGCTATGACTCTGAGGGAGGAGAGGAGCATTATGTAGCGCCCTGGGTTAAACTCCTCCATTGAAAGCCTGAACTTCATTTTAGGTACGCCGGCGAACACAACGTACTTGATCCTGTGCGGTAAGTCAATACCCCTAACCAGGGCTGACCTTGAGGTTGCCAGGCCTATTAAAACTGGTATTGAACCCTCCTCAAAGCCCTCCAGGAGCTTCCTCTTAGGCTTCAGGTAAAGCCCAACGTTAACCCCATTATCGGTCAGGTACTTGGCCAACTCCTCGGCGAATTCCTTACCCATGTCGGTGGGTACGTAGATTATGCCGCCATCACCAAGCCTCCTCACCACTTCGAGGATTACGTGCTTCACGTCACCCACAGGTTTAATGTAGAGGTCCACTATGTTCCTAAGCCCCTCAGCCCTACCACCAACATCGAAGCCCAGTATCTCCCTGAATAATGCAGCGCGGGCCGTCCTCCTAACCCTGGTTAACATACCGCTGACCACCAGTGAACCTATTACCCTACCCTCAAGCATCCTCCTTAGCTCACTCAACTTAGCCTCCCTCTCCCTCTGATCCCTGGCCTTGGCGGCCTCAAGGGCCTTATCAATGGCCTCCCTCGGCACCCCAAGTAGCAGTAGGAGCCTCTCAATGTTCCTACTTGAGGCCTTCATAACGCTGTCCACGTCGTCAACAAAGATTAGGTTAAACCTGAACCTACCAAGCAACTCCATGCCCTTGGGTAGGAAGGCGTTTGTTATGATAAGTACGTCAAAGTCCCCGGACTTAATAGCCTTGAGGGACTCCTCCTTATCCTTATCACTCAGCAGGCCATTATAAGTAACCACCCTGATGCTACTGTTAACGGCATCCCTGTAGGACAAGGCCTTCTTATAGACCTGGTAGGCCAAGGTTGATGTCGGGAACACCATTAGGACCTTACCACCCTTGCTGGCTACGTACAGTGATGCAACTATGCCGAAGGTGGTTTTACCACTACCCGTTGGTGCAACTATTGCGAAGCTCTTACCCTTAACCAACCTCCTAGCCCAAAGCCTCTGGGCACCCCACATGGATGCGCCAGTAACCCTCTTGAATAATTCACAGAACTCATTGTACTTAGCCAGGTAGTTCGACATTTCCCTAAGCCTAATCAACCTACCTGACTCATTGAGTATTTTCAACACCTCCCTGAGTGACACAGCCCTAAGCCTACCCGCCTCAGGGAGGCAGGTATGGCATGGTAGACCATTGCCTAGCCTATCCGAGGTGATTGGACCACCACAGTTCGGGCACATACCGTGGTAAAGCACCAGTGGTTCCTCACCGCCACCACTACTACCGCTTCTCATTTGTAATTCAACCTGTGTTTGTTGTGGAGGATTTAAAAAGCGTTTCTTAAAAAACGCCGCACCACCCGCATGGAAGGCCGCCCTTAGGAAGGGGCTGGGGTTCTTCATTAACCAAGACTTAACTTAAATTAATAAGCGTTTCCCCATTAAAGGCATCTAAAAGCGCCCATGAGTAACCGCACCATCTCTGCAGGTTGTTTCGAACCACTGAAGGGTAGTAACGATAAACACCGTAAAAGATCATGAAACTGAGGCAGCCCAGTTAAGCGATGAAGCATAGGGTTAAGTAATCCAGGTGCAGCTTTAAATAAATCCCCCTATACACATACACTCCACGTGTATCATTTAGCTGATGCGGTAGTTGAACGGATGCGTAATACGATGGTGGATTTCGGCGGGTACAAGATACACTTTAGGGATAGGGAGAATGAGGCTAGGGTGTTCCTTGGTGAGGCGTTGAGGTACGCGGGCATTCGCATTGTCTATGGACCCTATGGTGCCGGGAAGACCACATTCCTCTCACTGATTAACAGCACCCTTAGGTCACTGGGTGGGGATGTATTCATTGTTTACATGAACTTTGAGGGGAGGGCACTATCAAGCATACTGGAGTCCAGTCTACCCAATGGTAGGGAGGTTGTGGAGAGGGTTCGCTCATTGTTGGGTAACGTGGATGCCTTAAAGGCGGGGATGCTGATAGCCGAGGCCTTAAAGGAGGGCATAACATACGCCATATCAAGGGTTAGGGTAATGGAGGCAAGGCGCCTGCTCATAATCATCGACAACCTTGATAAGTACCTAAAGGAGGAGAGGGGGGATGGCGAATACGTTGCGTTATCCAGCCTACTTGAATTCTTCGCCGAGGCCCACGAACACCCAGACGAGGGGGTTTGGAGCCACTTCACGGATAAACCCAAGGTTACTGTATTTGCACTAAGCGACCAAGCGGCGGTTAACGTTGCAAGGAGGCTTGGTAGTAAGGGGCTTACATCACTTTTCCTCCTCTGGAACCTGCCCAAACCAGCCTTCATAGAGGTGGTTAATGAGGTAGCTGCGTTAACGGGTAAGCGTGGCATTAACGCCGAGTTACTATGGAACCTGCTGGGTGGGAACGTGAGGATGCTTGAGGACCTCACAATTAGACACAATTGGAATGTTGAAAGGTGGCTTAGTGGCATAGTGAATGAGGTTAATGATTTAATAGGGAATGTGAATACGTTAACTAAGTTGATAGAGTACGGTAAGGGGAGGTTGAACAGCCTCGGCATTAATGAGCAGTACGTGGGTCAACCAGATGGAACAGGCCACTCTGAAACGTTCTGGGGGGAGTTTCCACTATTTAAACGATTACTTGAGGAGAATATCCTAATCAGCCTAGTGGGCGCTGAGGGTTTGAGTAACCTACCTGATGAACCGTGGATTGGCAGGTACTACGCATACCAAATCCCAGCCCACTACTGGGTTTTGAGGACTATGATTATGAGGGGGAGCATTAACGTGAAGCCTGAGGATGTGTTTAAGGAGATTGGTGAAATAAGGGTTAATTAAACTCAAGGCCCCTACGCCAATGCCCCAGCCCCTTATGCCAAGTCCTTACTCTTAAGCAAATCACTGAACCTTGATATGAAGTTTTGCAGGGTTATGCTACTCGCCTTCACCACTGACGCCGATGAGTAATGGCCCCAGGCTTTGGCATCCGTGAGTAGCCTTGCTATTGAGTCAACGGCCTCATCAACGTTAACGTAACCTAGGCCGGTGTTGCCCTCCTCAACCAAGTCACTCCACGTGCCACCACTCTTATGGACCACCACCGGTAGGCCCCTCGCCATCGCCTCGGCTACGGCTATACCCCAATGCTCATTTATGGTTGCGTGGAGGAACACCCTCCCTGAATCCATCCTCTCATTTATCAACTGCCTGGGTGCATTGGGTATCACGTAGACGTCGGCCTCCTGGTTTAGGTCCCTTGAAACCCTTAAACCAGCCCTTGAGGCTAGGTTAATGACCCTGTTCATGTACATTAACTGGGTCCTGGTTGTTGCACCACCGAATATGATGAGTTTAACTGGCCCCACCTCCTTAAGTAGCCTGGGCATTAACTCACCCACAACCCAATGATACCTCTTCTCCTCACTGAACCTACCAAGCATGATAACCCAGTTGCCCCTCTCATCGAAGGGCCTTGGTTTGCTTACTATCTCTGTGTTGGGGGCTATTGGTGGGTTAAGCACGGTGGGCTCCTCACCGTAGACCATCTTAGCCACCCCAGCGGTCCACCTTGAGTTAGTTAGGACTAGGTCTGCATCGTTAAACGGGTTCTCCCTAATGTAGTGTGGGAGTAGCCTAGTGAACACACCCCAGTATATGTTCATCGGGAATCTACTGTACCTCTCCGTAACATAGGGGTCCTCCCCGTAGGCTAACCCGGTTCCCCTAAACCTTGGGTTAACCACGACCTCGAAGGGGAAGTGTATGTACTCTATTATGCTTAAGCCCCTGTCCCTATACTGCACTATCGGCTTATAGGTCTCCTCATCCGTGAACATTATCACGGCCTGGTACCTGTTAATAGCCTTAACCGCCGGGTACCACACGAACAACCTAGTCCAAAGCCCAAAGGCCTTAACGCCACCGAGCGGTAAGGTGACTACTGGGTACCTCGATATGTCTATGCCGTACCAATCCATATACTTACCTGGGTTGAACTTAAAGGTCCCAGTTAACACTGGGTTAAACCCAAGGTGCTCCAGGGCTAGGGCCGCTGAGGCGCATACCAACTGCCCACCTCCAGGTGACCCCCAGTAATGGTGAGTTACGAGGACGTTATTACCCACGCCACCCACCTCACATATTTCTCATCACGCTGTAAACCTCATGGCGGCTACGCATTAACCCTATTAGTACCGCTGGTTGAATCCTCCATTGGGCTGGTTGACTGTGGAGTGGTAATTCACATAAACACTGGGCGAGACTCCACATACCCACTTTAACAGCATTATCCATGGGGACTGTTACGGCTGAGGGTTTTTCACTTTTATGCCGTACCTAATGAAGGACCTGCAGGGCCATTTACCCTCATGAAACATGCCGATGCGCCTATGGCCCATGGGAGGGTATTATGAGACTCCCTAGGTTAGGTAATGGTTAACCTATGGGTAATGCTTAAAAATATAGACTGTATAGGGGGTCCTTAGATTGGTATGGAATTCGGGACCCACGTGGAATACTTGGAATGGTAAGGGGGGCTAAGGCACACTTGATTAATAAGATTAGGGAGTTAAGTGATAGGGCTCGTTCAACATTAACAGGCCTAAGTCTAATAGATCCGCACACGCACCTGGGTTCATCACTATCAAGCTTGGACATACTGGCGACGCTGTATCTAACCGTTAACGCCTTTGATGAGGACCCGTTGAAGAGGGACTACATAATACTGTCAAAGGGGCACGCCGCCCCAGCCCTATACGCAATACTCTCCGAACTGGGTGTTGTTAATAAAAGCGAGTTGATGATGATCAATGAACCGTGGAGCCCACTTCAAGGCCATCCGGAGGCTAAACTACCCACGGTGCCCGTGTCAACGGGTAGCCTAGCCCAGGGGTTAAGCACCGCGGTGGGCTTAGCGAGGGGGCTATTGGCTAAGGGTGCGTCAGGCAACGTCTTCGTGGTGGTTGGGGATGGGGAGCTTGACGAGGGGCAGGCCTGGGAGGCATTAATGGATGCGGCTGAGGCTAAGTTAAGCAACCTCTACATAATAGTGGATTACAATGGCGTCCAACTGGACGGACCTGTAAGGAGGGTTAAGGCGGCACTCGTCGATATGCTCAAGGCCCTCGGATTCGCCGTAATAGAGTGTGATGGCCATGACCCAGGTGGGTTGATAGATGCCTTAATCCAGGCCCATGGGGTCAACGGCCCAAAGGTCATTATCGCAAGGACGATTAGGGGTAGGGGGGTTTCCGAGATTGAGGGTACGAGCAGGCAGAGGATACTTGACGATGGGGGTGAACCAGGCTTTGGGTCAATGAGGGATGCCGTCGGGAAGGCACTGCTTGAGGCTGGTGAAAGGTACAGGGACCTTTACGTAATCACAGCCGACGTGGGTGGTTCAACTAGGGCTATTTGGTTTAAGGAAAAGTACCCCGATAGGTACATTGACGTTGGCATAGCTGAGCAGCACATGATAGGGGTGGCCAGTGGCCTAGCCATAGCTGGCTTAAGACCTGTTGCAATAGCCTTCTCAATGTTCGTGATGAGGGCTTGGGAGCAGATCAGGAACACGGTGGCTAGGATGAACCTAAACGTCAAGATAATCGGGACCCACGCTGGCTTAAGTGATTACGCCGATGGCTCATCACACCAGGTCCTAGAAGACCTATCGCTAATGAGGACGTTGCCAAACATGACCGTGGTGGTTCCGGCCGACCCCAACGAGGCGGGTAAGGCTATCCTAACCTTAATGGAGCATCAGGGGCCCGCCTACGTCAGGATTGGAAGGGATTACGGACCCAGGATAACTGGTGATGAGGAGTTTAAGATTGGTAGGGCAACCGTGCTTAGGGATGGGGATGACGTAGCCATAGTGGGTTCGGGGCCCGTGCTGTGGGATGCGTTAATGGCGGCTGAGGAGTTGGGGAAGCTTGGCGTGTCGGCCATGGTAATTAACCTAAGTACCCTAAAGCCAATAGACGCGGACACCATAATTAAGGCGGCTAAGAAGACTGGGGCACTGTTGACCGTTGAGGAGCATTCCACAGCCGGTGGCGTTGGCTCCGCTGTGGCTGAGGTTGTTGCCCAGGGTTACCCAGTGCCCATTAGGATGATTGGGGTTAACGGCTTCGGTAGGTCAGGTAGGTCGACTAGGCAGTTGATGGAGTACATGAACCTAACCCACAGGAGGATTGTTGAGGAGGCTCTTAGGCTGGTTAAGGGTGAGTAGTGTGCTGTGGCAGTTGAGGAAGGAGATTGATGCGGTTGACGATGAGATAATTCGGCTACTGGCCAAGAGGCTATTAATAGCCGAGGTCATAGGTGACGTTAAGAGGAAGCTGGGCATACCACCCGTGGATAGGGAGAGGGAGGAGGAGGTCATTGGTAGGTGGGTTAGTGGGCTCGTTGAGGCTGGGTTTGACGAGGCATCGGCTAGGGGCATAGCTGAACTCGTGGTAAGGGCATCCACCAGGAGGCAGACGAGGAACCTGTACAGCATCAGGGTTACCGTGGTCGGCTCAGGGAGATTGGGTAAGGTGCTTAAGGGTACTTTAAGCCCAGTCACACCCACAACACTGGTTAGCATGAGGGAGGAGTTGCCGAACTCGGACGTAATCATACTGGCCACTAAACCCACCGAGGAGTCCATCAACTACATTAAGGTCCACGGTGATGAGCTAAGGGGTAAGGTCTTGATGGATGCCTTCTCCGTTAAGTCAAGGATGTTCAAGGTCATTGAGGAGGAGTCTAAGGAGTTAGGCTTCAGGTACCTCAGCATACACCCACTCTTCGGTAACGTGGCGGATACGTGGGGTGAGGCGATAATCCTAATACCATCGGTTACGAGTAGGGATTCGCTACCAATGGCAATGCAGCTTTTTGAGGCTGCAGGCCTAAAGCCAGTTGTCATCAGCGACCCTGAGACGCACGATAGGGTGATGGCGTACGTCCAGGTCGCCCACCACTTAACACTACTGGCCCTCTACATGATGCTTAGGGATGCTGGTAAACTGGGCAACATCAACATAGGGGCCGTGGCCACCCATAGCCTAAGGTACACCATGAGGGCCATTGAGAGGGTCCTGGAGCAGATTGACGTGGTTGAAGAGATACAGGAAATGAACCCATACGCAGGGGAGGTTAGGGGTGAGGTAATTAAGTATATTAACATTGTTAATTCGGCGATTAGCAGGGGTGAGTTAAGTAAGGTAATCGAGGGGTGAGGCCATGATAATAAGGGTGACCCCAGGGAAGCTGAGTGACGTGGCCTCAGCCTTGGATAAGGCTAAGGTGAGGTTCAGGGAGGTTAAGATACTTGGGGAGGAGTTAATAGTAACGTGGCCTGACTCCATAGTCGACGAGAGGCTTGTCAAGTCAATAGACCCAGGGGCCGTGATAATCAACGTTAAGACTAGGTACCAATTAGCCAGCAGACAGTGGAGGCAGAGGAGTATCATTGATGTTTCAGGGGTTAGGGTGGGTGGCGATGAGGTGGTGGTTGCCGCAGGGCCATGCGCCGTGGAGAGTTATGAGCAGGTGAGGGAAACAGCCGAGGCTGTTAAGGAGGCCGGAGCTAGGTTACTTAGGGGTGGCGCCTTTAAGCCTAGGACAAGCCCATACAGCTTCCAGGGGCTTGGGGTTGAGGGTTTGAAGATACTTAGGAGGGTTTCTGATGAGGTTGGGTTACCAGTGGTCTCCGAGGTCATGGACACTAGGATGGTTGAGACGGTGGCCAGCTACGTGGATATGCTTCAAGTGGGCGCCAGGAACGCCCAGAACTTCGACCTACTCAGGGAGGTGGGTAGGGTCGGTAAGCCAGTCCTACTTAAGAGGGGCATGGGCAACACCGTGGAGGAGTGGCTTGAGGCAGCTGAGTACATAATGCTTGAGGGCAACGGCAACGTGGTGCTTTGCGAGAGGGGCATTAGAACCTTCGAAAACTCCACAAGGTTCACACTGGACCTGGGCGCCGTGGTTGTTGCTAAGAGGCTAACCCACCTACCCATCTGCGTGGACCCATCCCACCCAGCAGGAAGGAGGGAGTACGTCATACCACTCGCCCTAGCGGCCATAGCAGCCGGCGCCGACATGCTCATCGTTGAGGTTCACCCCAAACCCTGGGAGGCGTTGTCTGATGCGGACCAGCAGTTAACCTTCGACATGTTCCGTGAATTAATGAGCAAGGCCAAGGCG